>JBKJZK010000508.1:0-10730 GCA_046715215.1 Nitrospiraceae bacterium | reverse complement strand
GAGACCCTCAGCGCCGCTCCCAAACGGCAGCCACAGGACCCGATTTATGTGAGCCTGGCCCCTTCCGGTTCTGGACAGCAAGATGCAGCAGGCGGAAAAAACAAAGGTCGCGGTCGCGCAACAAATTCGCAACGAGTTCGCTTCTGACCCTATCATTAAACTCGTCGCAGGAAACAAGAACGGGGCAGAGCTGCGGAAACTCCGCGCCACATCTATCGCCGATGTCGAAGTCTCTTCCAAAGTGTCTATCAAGGAAGTCTACGGCGTGAACCGCCAGACCGGCAAACCCGGCAAGATGGTCGCGGTCGTGTTCGAAGCCACCATCACCTCCCAGGTCCCGCCCGCTTCATATACCGTCTCCGAATCCGGCCATATTTTGCAAAATATCGAAATCTCCAAACGGTTTGCCAAGCAAGTCAAACAGGTCATTGTCGAAAAGATTGGCCCGGGCCTCCCCGCCAATTGATCCGCTGTCTCCTCCATCAGCTCCGCCTAGCAGGATGCTAAAAAGCCTGGCGTTTTTGAGCACCCTGCACGGTGTTCTCCTGCTGTCCTAGATGTGCGGGCCATATAATGCAGGTTAGGTCTACCGCACGAAGCTTCACCATCAGAACAATACACGCAGCATCTCCCGCTGCAATTATCCGAACATCCCTATGTAAGAACGCAAAGCCGTCGCGGTCATCCGCACCAATTCAGAGGCAGCCGCCCGTCTGCGTGCCGAAGCCAGACCGTTCAGTGAAAAGGCCAACGCCGTTCGCAAAGCACACAACGAGCGGATTTTTCCACAGTTGGCAGCCATCCGCAAAGTGTATGCGGCGAGCTAGGTGGACCCCACCGTCAGAGCGAGTGTCGGGGTCGGTGATCTCGAAAGGCAGCTTGACGCCAAAGAGCCACTTCAGATTCCCGGAGCCGCAACTGCCTTCATCAACGGCCAGAAAGAGTTGGTCATGGCCTTCTGGCAAATTCCTTCTTTCTGCCAAGGACAGCGGGGCATCAGCGCGAAGCCGCGTACGATGTGGGTGGTTATAACCGGAGTTCGTGAACCGGCCGAGACCATCGCCAAGCTGTTTGCGGCGTCGAGCCTGAGCACGTTGGCGAAGAAATAGCCGCCGCCGGGTGGCTCTTCAAGGAAGCTGCAGGCCGATCGCGAACGTAGCCGCATAGCCGTCAGTCACTGTTGTCGGGGCCAGCATGAGTTGATCACCACCATGGCGGAAGATCCAATCATGCTGATTTCGCGCGGTGCGCGGTCCTCGCGCGGCATACGACGGGTCAGCGTGGACGCGATCCGTCAGCACATCGTCGAAGTACAATTGCGACGTGAACTCGAAGCTTCGCTGGGCCACGGGCGCGGTGCGAATCTTGAAATGAATATGTACCGTCCGGCTCGCATACCAGCCAGGGTACACAGTGACGAACCGCGCTGCGCCGCGCGCGTCGGTTACCTGATAGCCCCGTAAAAATTTCTGGCTGATGGTGTTGAAACCAGGATCCCGTACATTCGAGTAGACGCCCAGCGCATCGCAATGCCAGATGTCCACCTGGGCGCCCGGCAGCGCCTGACAGTCTCCGGCGTTGAGGCGCGAGACCAGTAGCGTCAGAGCCAGTGGCGTACCGGGCCTGACTCGTCCGTCGGTCGGATCTGAGCGAATGTCGGAGCGATTCAAGCGCTCGTCGACGAAATACGGACCTTCGGTTTGCTCTGGTCGGACCACACATGAGGGTCCAAGTGTGCCTGCAACAGCGCGCCCGGGGTTCAGACTGCCGGCCATCAGCCAAGCCACACCTGTGGCGCTCAGAAATACCACAACTTCACGACGGGAAAGGAGATGCCCCGCAGGCGTGTCTTCATGCGTCATTGATGTTGTCCTCCTATCGAGCGAGCCGGCAGTGGCTCCCCGGGCGCGGGCATAGCAGACGTTGTATCACTCCATCAGTAGCATCGATGTCTCATCATAATACCGCTGGAACTGGTCGAGACACTATCCGATTGTCCGCACAAAGTTGGAACGTCGCGCGCCCGAATGGAACTGCTGACCGCGCCGAACCTCTTCGTTGTGTCCTCCCCATGTGGCAGGGCTAAAGACCTTATGTAGGACGCCATGCGTGTACGACATTCAGTTTGTGAAGGGCGCTGAAGACGATTTGACTGCGGATCCGGCTACCATGCCTACCTCTTCGGTCCACTCATGACCATGTCGTAGAAGTGGTTTCAACTTCAGGGCCATTTTTCTAAGAATTTTCTACGTTTGGACCGGTTCAGATCCGAGGAAGTTTATATCATCACGATGGCCTCATGGTAAGTGGGTCTGGGTGCGCACATCAACCCTTCTCTCTACCCCCTCTTTAGCTGGATTGCGTTACTGCAGGACCCTTGATAGCGTGGTTAATAAATATTTCCGACATCGATGCTTGCAGAGGGGGTTCATAGCCGGCAAGTACCTGCGCATATACATGGCGTGACCCAAGGGGCAGTCGGCAAGCCAAGATCCAATTGCCTTGGAGGACGGTGTATAGATCATGCCGGTTATAGAGAAGTGGGAGTTCACGATAAAGCGAAGTGGGTCCTCAACCGGTTTATTTGTTCTGGAAAAATGGAAGGTAACAGATATATGCGCAAGTCAGGGGATTGTTCAAGATCCGGTTTGAGAAAGGGGGCACACCGGTTGATCGAGAAAAGAGCGTTCGTATCAATCCTTCCATCGTTCGGTGGTCAAGTCGTTACCCAGGTACTTCTATTTGCCGTCTTCACGATCATACTTGCCGGCTCGGTATTGGCTGACTCATCCATGACCTCACATGCATACCGGTTTGGGCCTAACGATGTAGTGCGCATTCAAGTCTTTGGGGAGGAGGATTTGACGGTCGAAAGTAAAGTGGCGGGGGATGGCACCATCAATTTCCCGCTGCTCGGACCGGTGGCTCTTGCCGGCAAGACCATGCAGGAAGGGCAGGAGTACCTGAGGGCTCGCTTGGCAGAGGGATACGTGCGCTCGCCTCGAGTCACGCTGTTTATGGTGCGCTATCGAAACTTTTATGTCAGCGGGGAAGTCAAGACACCGGGAGGGTATCCGTATGAAGCGGGCCTCACTCTGCAGAAAGCCATCAGTATGGCGGGGGGCTTTACGGACAAAGCGGAGACGCGGAAAATTCCGGTGACGCGGTCGTCCGGGGACCGAACGGAGACCATGACCCTGGGTGTGGAGGCGCCTGTGTTGCCCGATGATATCATCGGCGTCGGGCACATGCAGAAATTCTATGTAACGGGGGAAGTGGTGCGTCCTGGTCCGTATCCTTATGAGGAGCAGCTCACTGTCAAGAAAGCGCTGTCCATGGCGGGGGGGCTGACCGAGAGGGCGGATCCTGGCGGGATTAAGGTGACGCGTTTGAAGGAGACGGGAGCAGAGACGGGAACAGTCGCGCTAGAGGGGGGCGTGCTGCCGGACGACCTGATTGTGGTGGAGGGACAGCACCATAAAGTATATGTGAGTGGAGAGGTACGGACGCCGGGGAGTTATCCCTACATGGAAGGGTTAACCATTCAGAAGGCGTTGGCGATGGCGGGTGGTCTCAGTGAGAAGGCGGAGAAAGGCGGCCTGAAAGTGGTGCGCCTGGTTGAGGGGCGGGAGATGACGGTGCCAGTGATGCTCAACACGGTATTGGTGGCCGACGATACGATCGTGGTGCCAGAAGGGCAGAAGATTTACGTGAGCGGGGAAGTAAAGACCCCGGGCCGCTATCTCTATGAGCCGGGGCTGACCGTGCACAAAGTCATCATGCTCGCGGGCGGCTTTACCGACAAGGCCGCAAAGACCAGTACGAAGGTGTTGCGCATGATCAATGGTAAAGAGCAGACGATCGAAATCTCCCTTGAGTCCCTGGTGCTGGCAGAGGATATTATCGTGGCGCCGCAACGATTCTTCTAAAAGACTCGTATTACCAATGCCTCGTCATGAAGTTCTCCACTGTCACTTCATCTAACCGGATTAGGCCTTGCCCCTATGTCAGCGATCAAGTTGAGAGAGGGCAAATTTCAGAGGTTATATTGAAGTCCGTTGAATTTTAAATGAGTGGCTCCCTCCGTGGAATACTTCCACGACTGGGGAGAAACGAGCCACCGATGAGAAGAGACACGATTAGGGGTAGTCTCCATTTCAAGGGGGGCAGGATAAGATTTCCATGAACGAATTTGATGAGCCGTATCTTCTGCTTCACCCCTTTTGGGGGATTGCGTGCAGGTCAGAAGTGATAAATACTTCAAACGGGTGATTTGCTACTGGGCCAATGCTGACACCGAGTAGTAGTACGATTTCCATCAATGTGCAGAATCAATCCAACTGGAACGAGTTGGTGGGAGATCCCAGAGAAAGCACGGCTCTCACGGAGGTGACGACTTGGTAAAGCTTGCCAGCCAACTCTCAGAAGGGTCCTATCATGTCAGCTCCTTCTCAGCCAATACTCAGGCTGAAATTCGGCGACTCGATGCTCAGGTTGACCTATTCTGGCCCTCCGAACGTGAGTTGATTGTTCGATACGGCCTCAGAGACGGGATGGACTACCTGGACTGCGGATGTGGTCCCGGGCGCTTGATCGAGTTGCTAAAGGACAGTCTCCCAGCTCTTCGATGTACCGGCCTGGAGATGGATCCCATCCTTGTCGAAGCGGCGATGATGAAGCTGCGCGACCGAGGATTCTCGGACTGTCGCGTGATCGAAGGAATGGTAGAACGCCCTAATCTGCCGGAACAGAGCTTCGACTTCATCACAATGCGGCTGGTCATCGAGCATGTGCCGGATCCGGTCGTGGCCCTCCAGAGTTTGCGCCGCCTGTTGCGACCAGGCGGACGCTTGTTCCTCATTTCGAACGACTTCGAGAACCACACGCGCACATGGCCCCCTGTGCCAGAACTGGACCAGCTGTACGAGGCCTATTGTGCGTCGCGACGTAGGGATCACGGCGACCCGTGCATTGGACGTCGGGTGCCACGCTTACTCGCTGCAGCCGGCCTTTCAGTTGTAGCCCAGGAGATCGAGGTCGCCCACAACGCGATCGTAGGTGATGAGCCATTTTTGAAGGCAGAAGGCGTTGGCATTCCCGCGCAGCTCGTAAGCAGCGGATTTCTCGAACAATCGGTGTTCGAGAAAATGATCCGCTCCTGGAAGGCTATGCTGACCCATCCGGACCATTGCATTACGCGACAGCTTTGCGTCGCCGTCGGTGAGCTTAGGTCTGGGGAGGCAACCGTCGCGTCTGTCGTGCCAGTGCCATCGACTGTAGTGGTGGGAGTCGGGGCGCCAGACACCGAAGAGACGGATTTCTATCCCCCAGGAACAGAGCTCGAACAGAATCTGGCCGTGCTGTGGTGCAGCGCCATGGACCTCAAGCGCGTCAGTATTCGAAGCAACTTCTTTGACCTGGGTGGCGATTCGCTGATGCTCGAACAGGTGCACACTCAGTTGCGAGAGAAGCTTGGGTATGAAGAGCAGATCACGACTCTGTTCCAGTATCCGACGATCGCAATGCTGGCCGAGTACCTGACGAGAAAATCTACAGCGCCGCCCTGGGTTGAGGGTGTCTCGGTTGAGCCTGGCGACAGGTCGGCTGCTGTCCCTGCTCCGGATCTCCAGGAACAGGCCCGTCGACGCCGTGATGCGCTTGCCCGCCGCAAGTCGTCGGGAGCGAACTGAACAAACATGGCTACGGCTGATCCATCGCAACCGCTCGACGGAGTCGCCATCGTTGGCATGGCCGGACGGTTTCCCGGTGCCCGCAATTGCGACGAGTTCTGGCAGAACCTTCGCGAAGGTCGCGAAGGTGTGACGTTCTTCTCGGACGAGGAGCTGGCGGCCGCTGGCTTTGCACTTGGCCCACACCACGAGAGGCGCATTCGGTCGCGTGGGGTGATCGACGACGCGGAGCTCTTCGACGCCGCATTCTTCGGCTACTCCCCGAAGGAAGCGGAGATCATGGATCCGCAGCAGCGTGTGTTTCTTGAGGTGGCTTGGACGGCTCTCGAACATGCCGGTTTCGATCCGGATCGCGTTCCGGGTGCGGTGGGCGTCTTTGCTGGGGCAAGTATTAACACCTATTACCCGACCAATGTAGTCTCACGTCCAGACATTCTGGGGCCGTTCGGTGTCTTTCCTGCCGTCGTGCTCAACGAGAAGGACTTTCTGGCGACTCGGGTGGCCTACAAGCTGAACCTGCGAGGGCCCGCGATTAGTGTACAGACGGCGTGCTCCACGTCTCTTGTGGTGGTGTGTAACGCCTGTCAGAGCTTGTTGAGCTTCGAATGTGACCTCGCGCTCGCTGGTGGTGTGGCGATCAATTTTCCCCATTGCCACTCCCACATCCACGAAGAAGGCGGCATGATCTCGGCGGATGGCCACTGCAGGCCGTTCGACAAGAACGCGACAGGAACGCTGTTCAGCGACGGAGTCGGCGTTGTGGCGCTGAGGCGGCTCGAAGATGCGGTGGCAGCGGGCGACACTATTCTCGCGGTGATCAAAGGGTTTGCCCTGAACAACGACGGGTCAGACAAACCAGGCTTCACCGCGCCGAGCGTGAACGGTCAAGCCAGGGTTGTTCAGATGGCGCAGGCGTTCGGTAACGTCTCGCCTGACTCGATCTCGTACGTCGAAGCCCACGGCACGGCTACGCCGCTCGGCGACCCAATCGAGATTGCCGCGCTGACGCAGGCGTTTCGTGCCGGAACAGAGGCCTCTCAGTTCTGCGCGATCGGATCCGTCAAGTCGAATATCGGACATCTCGATGTGGCGGCTGGGATTGCTGGCTTGATCAAGACCGTGTTGGCGCTACAGCATCGTGAGCTACCGCCTACAATTCATTTCACTGGCCCGAATCCGAAGATCGATTTCGCATCCACGCCGTTTTTTGTCGTGGACAGGCTTCTTGAGTGGGAAACGCCGCCTGGTGTTCCCCGGCGTGCCGGTGTGAGTTCCTTTGGCATCGGTGGCACCAATGCGCACGTGGTGCTCGAGGAGGCGCCGAAGGGTAGCCCCTCAGGGCCATCTTGCAAATACCAGCTGTTGCCACTATCCGCCCGCAGTCAGGCGGCGGTCGACACGGCCACAGCGAATCTCGCTGGACATCTTACGGTTCATCCCGAGCTGCCCTTGGCGGACGTCGCTTATACGCTGCAGATGGGTCGACATCAGTTCAACCATCGCCGATTCGTGGTGTGCCGAGATCGGGCCGAGGCGTTGGCACAGCTTGGAGCCGAAAGGGTCAAGGATCACCCAACTCTTGTACCGGCTCGGTACGATCCGCCGGTGGTATTCATGTTCCCCGGTCAAGGGGCCCAGCGGGTGAATATGGGGCGGGAGCTGTACGAGGCCGAGCCTCTCTATCGTGAGACCGTTGACGCATGTGCGCAGGCACTTACGATTGACCTGGGCCTGGACTTGCGTGAGGTCCTGTTCTCGCCCCCGGATAGGTTGCCCTGGGCGGAGGAGCAGATCGTACAGACGCGGATTACACAGCCCGCGTTGTTCGTGACCGAGTACGCACTTGCTCGTCTGTGGATGGCATGGGGTATCCGGCCAGTCGCAATGATTGGCCACAGTGTTGGCGAGTACGTGGCAGCGTGTCTTTCTGGCGTGTTTTCGCTCGACGATGCCCTCAGGGTCATCGCTACTCGGGGACGGCTGATCCAGCAGCAGCCCAGGGGCGCAATGCTCGCCGTGATGGCAGGCGAGGAGGAGGTTCGTCCGCTGCTTGTTGAGGGGGTGTCGATCGCGGCTGTCAACGCACCAGGCCTCTGTGTCGCGTCTGGTTCCCATGACGCTATTGCACTGCTGGAGCGTGTGCTCGCTGATGCAGGGAAGACATTTCGTCGATTGCAGACCTCCCATGCCTTTCACTCGGCGATGATGGAGCCGGTCGTGGCTCCGTTCACCGAGTTGTTGCAGGGTGTCCGGCTGAGCCGGCCACAACTACCGTTTGTGTCCAACCTGACGGCGGCTTGGATTACGGACGGCGAGGCGACCAGCCCTTCGTACTGGGCCCAGCACCTGCGTCAAGCCGTACGGTTTGCGGACGGCGTTGCAGTGGTTCTAGGTAAGGCTGACCATGTGCTGTTGGAAGTGGGGCCTGGTTCCGCGTTGACCACGTTGGCGCGTCAACATCCATCCAAGAAGTCGACTCAGGTCGTTGTGCCATCCCTCCCGTCTGGGCGTGATCAGCTATCGGACGCAGCGGGGGTGTTGGGGGCGATGGGGCGATTATGGCAGGCTGGTGTCGAGGTCGATTGGGCCGGGTTCCACAGCAAAGAATCCAGGCGACGGGTGCCTCTGCCTGGCTATCCGTTCGAGCGCAAGCGTTTTTATGTCGAGCCGGCTCGCGCAGAGTGCGTCGCGGCCACAGCCGAGGAGAGAAGCAGTGCGGCTGTCCCTGTGGCCGAAGCAACGCTCGATGTAGTTGTGGTACCGATCAGCCATCGGGAGCGTATCCTCGGGCGTCTGTACGCGAGGCTGCAGGCATTGTCAGGCCTGAGCGTGGAGGAGTTGGGCTCAAACACCACCTTTCTCGAGATGGGCTTCGATTCTCTCTTCCTGTCACAGGTTAGTCGAGCTCTCGAGGTCGAATTCGGGGTTCCGGTCACTTTGCGCCAGGTTGCCGAAGACCTCTCCTCAATCTCACGTTTGGCCGACTATCTTGAGACAGCGCTTTCGGAGGATGGCGGCAAGGGGCCAGCGCCGGCTCCGCCTGTCGCCACTAAGGCAGCGGCTGACGCGTTTCTTCCAATGACCGATGCGCAGCGTGAGGTTTGGCTCGCTGCACAACTCGGCGAGGATATCTCCCGGACATATAATGAGGCCTATCTCATTCGTATACAAGGCGCGTTCCGGGCTGATGTGCTTCGCGAATCCCTTCAGGAACTCGTCACTCGACACGATGCGCTACGGGCCACGTTTGCCGCTGATGGCAGCGGACAGACGATTGCGGGTCGTGTGCAGGTCGAGTTGGCGATTCACTCGCTTGCGGGTCGTCCAGATGATGCGGCGATTGACCGACGGCTCGATGATGTCGTACGCGCGGCGACAGCGGAGCTGTTTGATCTTGCCGCGGGGCCGCTCTTTCGTTTCAGTTTGTTTGATCTAGGTGAGCAGCACTGGGCGGTTCTGCTGGTGATCCACCACTTGATCGCCGACGGGTGGTCATGGGGCGTCATTCTGGAAGAGCTTGGTGAGGTATACACGGCGAAGGCCGAAGGGCGCCCGCTACCGGACCGGCCGGCGTTGCAGTATTGCGATTATGTCTCATGGGAGGGATCGCCGTCACAGCAGGCCCGGGTGGCGTCGGCCGAAGCCTACTGGCTCGAGCTCCTCGCGGATAGGCCTGAAGAGTTCGAACTCCCGACGGACAGGCAGCGGCCGTCCCAGAAGACCTATGGATCTGGCCGCGTTTGTCACGCGTTCGACGCAACTCTGGTTCCCCACCTTAAGGAGGCGGCTCGGAACTTCAATTGTACCCTGTTCCATCTTTTGACGGCCTCGTTCCATGCATGGCTCCATCGCGTGACAGGCCGGGAGGATCTTATCGTGGCTGTCCCAACCGCGGGACAAGTGGCGTCCGGGTTGCGCGAGTGCAGCCACGCCGATCGCCTCGTAGGCCACTGTGTCAACATGCTTCCGGTACGCCTGCATTGCGCGGGGGACGCGTCATTCCGCGAGCTTCTCCAACACGCGAGAACGCGTTTATTGGATGCGCGCGATCATCAGGATGTTTCATTCAATAACCTAATCAACAAGCTTCAATGGCCCCGTGACTCGAGTCGCGCACCGCTGGCTTCCGTCTCTCTGAATTTGGGTCGCGTGCACCAGGTGCGACTCGGGACATTGGCCACCGATACTCAATTGCCACCGAAAGCGTTCAGCTTCTTCGATCTAACTGCCGACGTGCTCGAGAGCCACGACGAACTCATTGTAGACTGCAAGTTCAATTCAGACCTGTTCGAGGCTTCTACCGTGGCATGCTGGCTCATGCAGTGGGAGCGTATGCTGGCCGCGGCCATAGCCAATCCCGACACGGCTATCTGCGATCAGGACATCCTGTCCGGAGATGAGCGGCGACAGTTACTGATTGAGTGGAATGCCACCGAGCGTAACTTCGCGCGCGAGGCATGTCTGCAGCAGTTGGTGGAGCGGCAGGCGGAGCTCGTGCCCGAGAGGTTCGCGGTCGCGTGCGACGGAGTGGCGCTGACCTATCGTGATCTGGACCAACGGGCGAATCGCTTGGCCCGCCGGTTGACGGAGCTGGGGGTCGGGCCGAATGTTCTTGTTGGTGTGTGCCTGGAACGCGGCGTGGACATGGTGGTCGCGCTTCTGGGTGTGTTGAAGGCAGGTGGCGCATACGTGCCGCTGGATCCGGCTTATCCACCGGATCGCGTTCAGTATGTTCTCGACGATGCGCGCGCACGGGTTCTCATCACCGAAGCGGCATTGCTGCGTTCACTGGGCGTGACGAAGGCCGAAGTCGTTTGCCTCGATCGAGACGCAGGGTCAATCGCCCGGTTCGATTCGGCCCCCATCTCTGCGCGTGCATGTGCCACTGACCTCGCCTATGTCATCTATACGTCGGGTTCGACTGGGAAGCCGAAGGGTGTACAGATCGAACATCGAGCGGTTGTGAATTTTCTGCTTTCGATGCAGCGCGAGCCGGGGCTAGGGCATGATGACATATTGCTGGCGGTAACAACTCTTTCC
>JBKJZK010000507.1:0-3175 GCA_046715215.1 Nitrospiraceae bacterium | reverse complement strand
GCTCGAACAGTTCCTTGCCACGAATCTGGTGCTGGCAGTTGCTGTGGCCGGCGACCAAGTCGAACCGGCGCAACGTGCCTTGACGGAAGGACTGCTGAAGGAAGGGCTACAAGTCACGAGTCGTCCGTGGGGAGGGGATCGTTCGATGGGCAGTGATTCCAGCGGTCCATCCCCGGAGCTGCTCGTGCGGGGCGTGGTGCGGGTGTGGCCGATTGACGTGCGCGATCTGCAGTTCAAGTTCGTGCGATGGTGCAGCGATTTCGAAGTCGTGGATTTGACCAGCCAGCGGGTGGTCGGCGCTTTGTCAAAGGGTGGAAAGGAAGGCCATCTATCTGATCGTGAGGCCACAGCCAAAGTTGTGCGTGTCATGCAGCAAGAGTTTTCTGCCGATGTGGCGAAGGCCATTGCAGCACATGTGTATGGAGAGTCGGAACTGCCGGCACAGGCGAGCCACCCCGCGGGATGTCCGCGGGACGGGCTGGTGTCTACGCCGGCGTCAGCACCCCATTAACTCAGAGAGAGAGGGAGGGTATGGCCAAATCGAAGCCGGAAGGACGAACATCAACTCGTGCACCACGCAGCCGAGGCCGCGGGTTGACGGTCACAAAACAACGGGTTCCCAGTCGCTTGGCGAAACGCCGGCTGGGTGAACGGCTCAAGAACGACACGGCGGCGTTCATTCAGGGCAACCTGGCCGACAAGTTCCGTAAGGAGGGGTATGACGAGCTGCCGCTGGATGAACTCCAAGATCGGCTCTCGAAAATGTCGGGCCCCTTGGCCGCTATCATTTTGAAGGGGAGAGTGTGATCGTATGCCATACTACTATTTCGACTCAACAGCTCTGGTGAAACGGTACAGCATGGAGCGCGGCACACGCATCATCAGCAGGCTCATGGTGAAACGGAGTAAAGTGGCAATTCTGCCCACGTGGTCCGTGACCGATTTTTATACGGCATTCGCGAATCGAGCCTACCATGGAGAGATCACCCGGGACGATTGTTACTCGGTGATCCATAAGTTCGAGAGAGAATCGCAGGAGGGGCTCTACCAGTTTATTGCCCCGACGATGCAGACGTATTTAGCGAGCAAAGAACTTGCCTTGGAGTATCCTGCGCTCCGATCACCACAGGTCTTGCATTTAGCGCTGGCGATAGAACTCAAGCCCTTACGGCTGACAGTGGTCAGTGCCGATCCGCAATTGCTGACGGCCTGTCATTCGGCTGGCCTCCATATCATTAATCCGGAAGATGACTAATTCGAGGAAGTGCTGAGTGCTGAGATCTGAGTGCGCAGAAGAGACAAGTTGCTGGGGCACTGAGAGTCGGAGATCGTTGAGCGGCGACCATATTGACGGTGACCAGCGCGGTTCCACAACACAGGCAGAGCACAAGCAACGAGACGTAGCAGAGCTTCTTTAGATTTGATCCAACTCACGGTAGTCTCGATCACGCTGGAGAATCCGTGCGAGCTTCACCACCTTGGCTTTCTCGTCGATCGCATAGACAATGCGGTATTCGCCCTGTGTGACCCGAAAGCCGGTGAGACCCCGATAGGTGAAGTGCGAGAGCTGTTCAGAGTCCGGAGGACGAGGAGAGCGACGAAGACTTAGGATCTTGAGAAAGACTTGGCGTAGGCGCTTCGCATCGGTATGCCCGAGATCTTCAAGCGTGTCGAAGACCGCCTCTGAGAATTCGAGTGAAAAACTCACAGGCCGAGGCGACGGGTGACGTCATCGAGCGTGAGAAAGCGATCATCTTTAAGGCTTTTGGTAAGCAGCGCTGACTCGTACCGATCTTCGAGATCAACAAGGCGCTGAAAGTCTTCGTAGCCAAGGATCACGGCGGTTGGGCGCCTCCCCTTCTTGACGATAATTCGCTGCCCCTGATAGCCGGCTTGCGCCAACACCGCGGAGAAGCTGGCCTTGGCCTTGGTCGCCGTGACCGTATTCGAAGCGTGAGCGGTGTGGTGTTTCTTCATGAGCGACATTCTAGCCGATCAGGTCATAAAGGTCAAATAGGACACTTTTAGTCTTATTGGCGTCCATCTCTAATATCTCCACCAACGATAATCCCTCCCGCCCCTTGGAAGGAAGCCCCGGAGGACCGGAGGCTTCCCATTGAAGCAGCGGGAAGCCGGAAAGGGGAGTGGGGCGTAACGGTGAGAGCCAACTGGCGCATTACCTTCCGGTTTGAGAAGGGGTATGCGCTCGAGGTTAATTTAGAGGACTACCATTGAACAAGGAGAACGGTATGAAGACTTTGAAAATGAAGAATCCACCCCATCCTGGGTTTTCGGTGCGCGTGGATTGTCTGGAGCCGCATGGTTTGAGCGTGACCGAGGGGGCGAAGGTCCTTGGTGTGTCGAGGTCTGCGTTGAGTCATCTGGTGAACGAGGGTGCAGACCTGTCTTGGGATATGGCTATTCGCTTGGCCAAGGCGTTTGGCAGTACGCCGGAGGGATGGATGCGGTTGCAGTTTCAGTATGATGCGGCCCAGGTGGAAGAACGATCCAAAAGAATCAAAGTGAAGACTTTTGCTGGAGCGGTTCATGCGTGAAGCGCGGTACTGACGCGGGGGATGAAAAAAAGTGTCACTCTGGAATCTTTCCTCGCTTCGTGCCGATGCCTGCATAGGACGTGGTAGGAGTCTGAGAAGAAGGAAGAAAACGATTTGTTATGCGAACTTGTAGAGTACGCGCTCGGTCGTCGTCGTGCGTGCTCCGGTGTACCTACGCGAGGGTCATGATTGACAGCCTCTTGGCTCATCCACGGCAAAGGCCTGGGTCAGGAATCCCGGCGGCGCGATTTGTCGCAACGACAGGATCTGTATGTCACCCTCTCGCCCCTCGCCTCGCGCCTCCCGCCTCCCCCCTTCAGCCTTAACCCCTTCGGCCTTCCCCACACCCCCCATGCCTGCGCTCCGCGTAGCGAGGGCCAGCGGACTAGCGAGCCAACTGCCCGGTTCGGTGGGCAGGCTGTCCTGTCCCGCCACGGTGAAGCTGCTGAACTCCCCACCGGCCAACGCTGCGCAATGTTGGTTGAGCAGCGACGTGGCTTGCAGCGGGGTTTTCCCCAGCGGCTGGATCTTGCCGCTGGCCGGGGAATTCGGCGACTGAATCGTCACGGTGCCGTTCACGCCGAATTGCGAGGAGGCCGAGATCACACTGTTCGCGTCCG
>JBKJZK010000506.1:0-2556 GCA_046715215.1 Nitrospiraceae bacterium | reverse complement strand
GCCTTGCTTGATCAACCGGGCATCCGTGACCACGTTGTGGCACATCCTCGCCTCATCGGACAGTTTCAAGAGGAGGTGGTCGTGCTCGCCCTCCTTCCGCGCCTCACCGAAGCCGTGGCTGGTCAGTGGGGGCCTGTGCCGCTGCATCGGCTCACACTGGACGATATTCCGCGCATGACGACGGCCTTGGATCGATCGGGGCGGGGCGGCGCTCAGTCGCTCGCAGCCTATGCACCGGTCTATCACTGCATGTGGAATGGATTACTGGCCTATTGGTGGATGGAGCTTCACGGGATCTTTTGCCTGTTCGCGCAATCGACGGACGGCTGGTTCATGCCTCTGCCTCCAATCGGGGCCGGTTCGATCGACGTGCCCCTGTCGGTCGCGATGGGGCTGCTGCGGCGTTGGAATGGTGACTCGCCAGTCAGCCGGGTTGAGAACGTGCCCTCCCAGTTGGTACCGGAGTTGGAGCGGCAGGGATATCGTTTGACGCCCAAGGAACCGGACTACCTGTATCGCGCGACGGACCTCGCGGCCTTGGCGGGCGATCGGTATAAATCGCAACGCGCACTATGCAATCGCTTCGAACGAGAGCAGAAGTTTGAGGTGACCTCCTATCAGGCGGGCGACCGCCAGGACTGTCGTGCCCTCCTTGCGGATTGGTCACGGCAGAAACAGGCGGAAGGGCTTGAGGCGTTCGGGGTGATGCTGTTGGCTGATGCGGCGTCGGCTCATGAATTCATCTGGTCGCAGGCGTCGACTCTTCGAGTCACGGGGAGGGTCGTCAGGATTCACGGTAGGCTGTGCGCGTATACCTTTGGCTATTGGTTGACGAGCGCAACATTCTGTGTCCTCTTAGAGGTGACGGATCGGACTCTTCCAGGTCTGGCGCAGTATCTATTTCGGGAGACTTGTCGGACGGCCGTGGCGGAAGGGGCCGTATATATCAATGCGATGGATGATGCAGGTCTTCCTGGATTGCGCGCATCGAAACAAGCCTATCATCCCGCCATGCTGATTCCCAACTTCATTGCCTCCCCGGCGCGTGAATCATGAAGACCTCAATGGCCTTATCATTCCTCGATCTTCGCCGCTATCGGTGGTTGCCCCATCTCCTTATCGCCATGACTGTATTCGCGGTCCTAGCCGGTATCGTCCTGATTCGGTTCGTCGAACATCGCTTCGTGGAGGCGACGGGAGGAGAACTCACGCTGGCTGCGGCGGAAGTTGCCGAGAAGCTCGACCGCATGTTGTTCGAACGTCAAGGCGACGCCCTTATGATGGCCCGAGCCCTGGAGTCGCGAACGTCCGATCCGAGATATCTCTCCGAGTATCTGAAGTGGATGAAGAAGGAGTATTCCCCGGTCTATTTATCGTTAGGGGTCATGGATGTTCAGGGTACGGTCGTGGCGGCGACGGAGCCCTCGCTGGTAGGACGCGACGATAGCCGTGCCGCATCGTTTATCGCTGCGCGTGCGACGCGACGACTCGACATTGCCGACGTCGCGGGGCAGGAAGCGGAGAGTGGCGTTGGTACGATCGCGTTTACGGCCCCGATTCTCGACGCACAAGGCACGTTCCTGGGGGTCGTGACTTTGCGGGTGGGGGTCCCATTTTTGGAGGAAGTCACCACCAGAACCATTCGCGCACTTGAAGCTCGACCAGGAGCGGGCGGGCGAGTCGAGTACCAAATGTTGACGCGTCAGGGCAGGGTGTTTGTCGACTCGAATCTGCCCCACAAGGGGGCTATCAATCTCAAGGAGCTGGGGCTCCCTTCGGTGCTGCTAAGCGAGTCCGGTGTACCAGGGTTTATCGAGGAAGAACATCTGCGCCGGCATGTCCAGGTGGTGACTGGCTACGCGCAGACCAGAGGCTTTGGAGAATTTGCTGGGTTGGGTTGGTCGGTCCTGGTGCGAATGGAGCGACAGGACATCTTAGCGCCTATTCATGCCTTCTTGTGGAAAGTCGGGATCGCAGGCGGGGTGGTGTGGATTCCCATGCTGGGGTTGTTGCTTTGGGCCACGGCACGATTGCGCGCAGAACATCGACAGGCACAACAGGAGAGTGCCTGGGCGAAGGCCGCTGAGGCCGCGTTGCTCCAGAGTCAGGAACGAAATCGGGCCATCGTCGATACCGCGCTTGACGGGGTGATCACCATCGATTCGGCCGGAATTGTGACCGATTGGAATGCGCAGGCCACGGCGATTTTCGGATGGTCCCGCGAGGAAGCGCTGGGCCGGGCCCTTTCCGAGACCATCATTCCTGAGCGGGATCGTCAGGCACACGAACATGGCATTCGTGAATTTCTGCGAACAGGGGCTGGAGCGATCTTGAACCGCCGGATTGAAATTGTCGCCCGGCATAGGGACGGTTGGGAGCTTCCCGTTGAGCTTGCGGTGTCACCGGCAAAAATTGGGGATGCGTACATCTTCAGCGCCTTTATCAGGGACATCACCGACCGCCGCCGGGCTGAACGGCGTCTCGCATCTCAGTATGCGGTGACCCGAGTTCTCTCCGAGGCGACGACCCTGGAGGAGGCTGTTCCGAAAATCATCC
>JBKJZK010000505.1:0-18089 GCA_046715215.1 Nitrospiraceae bacterium | reverse complement strand
AACCCATCCTTACAGGTCATCCGCACCGTGGCCGTTTTCACCGCCGCATGTTTCGCCACGTTAATCAGCAACTCCCGGACCGATTGGAACAACAACACGGCACGATCTTCCGGGAGCGGTAGGTCGCCGGCTTCTTCGACCTCGACGGTCACCGCCAAGTCCTGCCGCTTCATGTGATCGCCCAGCCAGATGAGACCGGCGGGTAGCCCCTGCTCCTGCAACACCGGCGGGTTCAGTTCAGCCATCAACGTCCGGCAGTAGGTCAAGGCCGTGCCCAAGGTGTCTTCCGTCTCTTTGACGAAGTCTTCGGCGCGGGGCGACAGACCGATCCGCTTGGCTTGAGCAAGTGTCATGCGACAGACTACAAGCAGTTGCGCCAGATAGTCGTGCAGCTCGGCCGCCAACCGCGTTCGTTCGCGCTGCTCGGCCAGGTTCAGCTCCGTTGCCAATGTGCGGAGACGACCCTCCGACTGCACCAGTTCAGAGGTGCGTTCCGCCACGCGCTGTTCCAATTCGGCGGTAAAGTGTTTGAGCCGCTCTTCAGTCCGCTTGCGCTCAATAGCAATAGCCGCGGTGCGAACAACCATGTCCAGCAATTCCCGGTTCTGCGGCGTGGGATCGCCCGCGCGGCCATAGTAGGCGGCAAACGTGCCGAGCATGTGCCCGCCGGAGGAGATGATGGGAGCGGACCAGCCCGCCCGCAGCCCGTACGGCGCGACGAATTTCCCGAAGGGCTGCCATGCCACGTCCTCATTGAAATCGTGAACCGCCACCGCTTCACGCCGCCTCAGGGCGCGGGCGCACAGGCCAATCGGAGAACTCACCGGCACGCCATCCACCGCGGCGTTGAACGCGTCCGGCAGACTGGCGCCAATGCCGCGTTGGAAATGGGTGCCGGCTTCGTTCAGCGGCGTGATGGCAGCGAGCATGCCCTCGGTAGAATCGCGTTCCACGATGCCGATCAAAAATCCCAGCACGTCATTCAGCGGCGCGCCCTCAGCCAGCATCTGGAGCGCTTGTCTCTGCGAATCGACCAATATTTCGCTCTCGCGCAGTTCCGCGTTGAGCGTTTCCATCCCCTGCCGGGCTCGGACCGCATCTTCCATCAGGTTGAGTGCGGCGCGGCGGGAATCTTGAGCTTTCTGGAGTTCCACCACTTGATACGCCGCTGAGGCAAACCGGCCCAGACTTTCAAGCTGCCGGAGGTCCTCGGCGTCGAATCGGCGGCGATCATCGTGGGCAATCGCCCAGATCGTGCCGACCGCTTTGCCCTTCACGTAAAATGGAATGAGCAGGCCCTCTTCAGCCAGAGGCGTCGCCGCCAGCAAGTAGGGGTACCGCCGCTCCCAATGCGTGAACAGCAGCGGAGTGTTGCAATCGAGCACGTCGCCGCAGGGCCCGAAATCGCGCGGCGTGCTCCCGCCGATGTGCGGTTGCCACGCGCCGGCGATGGCAGCCCAGTGGAAACTCTTTCCGTCTTTCGTGAGCAAACTCATGCCGGCGGAGTCGGCCTGGGAGACCTCCAGAATCGTGTCGGCCAGCGTTTGGAGAATGGTGTGCGGCGAATCGGCTAGTGCCTGAGCCAATCCCACCAGCGCGCGGTTTTCCGTCTCGTGATCCGACGGACGGGAGGGCCGTCGCTTCAATTCCTCGGTGCACAGGATCGATTCCAGCGGCACGGGGCTGTCGCCGACAGGCGCGAGTTGAGATTCATCGTTGGTGGGTTTCATGTATTTGTCTTCCAGTCCTAAGTGCTGAGTCCTGAGTCCTGAGTGCTAGGACTTCAGCACTCCAGGACTTTTCTTCGCTTTTTCAACTGACAGGCGCAATCCGCCTGTAACCCGCCTCACCTCTTCCGCCAAATTGTGTAACCTCTCACTCCGGTCAGGGCTTCAGGAAGTCCTCAGTGCTCTAGGACTCAGCACTCTAGGACTCGACTTCGACCGGATACCGCTCTGGCTCGCCTTGCCGCTGACAGAGTGCATTGATTTCTTGCTTCAATTCAATCATGCGCAACTCGCGCCCGACCGCGGCGCTATTGAAACGGGTCAACTCCTCCGCTTGCGACAGAAGTTCGTCGTGGCTCTGGCGTAACGCGTCCGCCGTCTGCTTCCGCTCAGTGATGTCACGGATGGTGCATTGGACGACTTGCTTGCCATCTTCCTCGTAACGGTTCGCCACGACTTCGACTTCGCGTTTTCCGCCGGATCTGGTTTGGACCGGCACGTCTTCGTAGCGAATCAGCCCTTTCTGCTGCAATGTCCGAAACGCGGCGTGGCTCGCTTGCTCGTTCTTGAGCAGACCGATTTCCCAGAGTTCTTTTCCGAGCAACTCCTCGCGCTGGTAGCCGAGCAATTCCACAACGAACGGATTGGCATCGGTGACCTTTCGATTAACCGAATCCACAATGAGCACGCCATCATGGGCGGCTTCAAAGAGACGGCGGTAACGGATTTCCGAGATGCGCACCTGCTCGGCCGCCTGTTTGAGTTCGGTGATGTCGTGAGAGATGTTGGAGATGCCGATGATTTGGCCGGTCGCATTCTCGATGGGAGAGATGGTCAGAGAGACGTCCACCCGCGAGCGATTTTTACGGAGGCGGACGGTTTCGAAATGCTCCACCCGGCCACCACGTTTGACCCGTTCCAGGAATTCAGGCTCTTCGTGCAGCCGGTCGGGTGGCATGAGCATCGTCATGGCCCGGCCGATGGCTTCCTGCGCCATGTAGCCGAAGAGACGCTCCGCGCCTTTGTTCCAACTGGTCATGACGCCGTTGAGATCATTGCCGATGATGGCATCGTCAGAGGAACTGACAATCGCAGCCAGCCACGCGATGGACGCTTCGGCGCGCTGCCACTCGGTCATGTCTTCGATGGCCAGGAGAATCATTTGCGGCCTGCCGGGTTCCACGTCCAGTCGCCGGGCGTTGAGCAGCATCGTGCGGCGACCGCCCTGAGGACCGTCGTGCACGACCTCGAAATCGTTGAAGAAACTGTTCCGCGGCAAAATGTCTTCGAGCAAGCTGCGCAGTTTGGGTGTCTTCCATTCCTGGCCGCCTAAATCATAAATCAAGCGGCCTTCGGTCTGGTCCGGTGTAGTCTTAAACATTTTGTAGAACGCGTCGTTGGCCGTGTTCACGCGGAGGTCTGGGTGCAGGACGATCAATGGGTCTCGCATGGTGCGAATGGTGGCTTGGTTGTAGGCATACGCGGCTTTGACATCCTGCTGGGAGCGTTTGAGTTCATCGATGTCCACCAGCACCAGCACCGCGCCGTCAATCTTGTTATCCACCGTCACGTAGGGCCGCGCGCGCAGGACATACCAGTGGCCGTCCTTGTCCGTGACTTCACTCTCACGCACACTCACCGTGTCGATGACTTCGCGGAGAAGGTCCTCCAATGGGAAGGGAACGGTGCTCCCCTTTTCTGTAGCCGCCGGGGCAGCGTCCGCCTCATGACTTCGCCGGTGACGCAGATCCGGGACGACGAGATTGTGGCGGAGCCCGCTCACCGGCCGACCGATGTCGGTCGTCAACAGGTTGAAGATTGGTTCTGCGGGCGCGGTGAAGCGGCGGAGCGTCAGGTCGCGCGCGACCAGCAGGATGGCCATCTTGACGCTGATATGGAAATTCTGCAGGTCGGCATTGAGGTGACTCAAGTCGGTGTTGCGGTGGACCATCTCCTCGTTGACGGTGGTCAACTCTTCATTGGCCGACTCCAACTCTTCCTTGGACGTTTCCAGTTCTTCGTTGAGGCTCTGCAACTCCTCGTTCCCGGACTGGACTTCTTCGTTGGAGGCCTGGAGTTCCTCGTGGGCCGCTTCATGCTGTTCCTGGATGGATTGAAGATAGTCGCGCGTTTCGGACAATTCGGTTTCGAGCCCGTGGACGCGTCGGGATGCTTCCTGTTTGCCGGGACGCGGCATCCTCACCACGCCGCCCGGCTGCTCACGAGATAGTGCGCCTGAAACAGGGCGCCCGGCCTTTCCCGCATCCTCGAACAAAATCAAGAAGCAGCGCTCCTTCAAATTCATCAGCGGAATGACTTCCACATTCACCGTGCGGGTTTTGCCGTTCTGTGGCACCTGTATGTGTTCCTTGCGGACGGTGGTATGGTCCTTCTTCGCCTTGTTGATGGCAGCGCGCAGCGGCAGCATCAAACCTTCGCACGCCATCTTCAGCACGTCGAAGCTCGCCTTGCCCGTGGGCGGCGGCTGAAGATACGCGCTGGTCGGCCCGCGAAATTGCAGGATTTGCAGTTCGGCATTGATGAGCACGCCGGGCGGAGCGAATTGGTTGACGGTTACGCGATCAGCTTCGCGCTGGGCATTGAGTTCCGCGCGGAAACCGTCCGGCAGCGGCTCCTGTCCTTTCCCCATCGGCAGAGGGGGTTTCACGCGGGGTGAGGCGTGCTCGGCGCGTTCCCTTTTAACCGGCAGCTGAAACGTCGGTGTCGGGGCGGCCTTTTTGGAGTAGATTTTGTACTTTCTGTCCACCGGCTCAAACAGGTCGGTGAAGCTGCCGACCGATTCGGATCCGCCGAGAAACAAAAAGCCCTTCGGCTTGAGCGCGTAATGGAACGTAGGCATGGCCTTCTTCTGCAAACTCGGCTCCAGATAAATTAATACGTTCCTGCAACTGATGAGGTCCATGCGCGAGAATGGCGGGTCGCCGATGAGGTTTTGCCGAGCGAAGACGACCATCTCGCGCAGCGGTTTGACGATACGGTAGCCGGTTTCCTCCTCGACAAAAAACCGCCGCAAGCGTTCCGGTGAAAGACCCTGCGTGAGGTTCTTGGCATACAGACCGTGCCGGGCTTTGTCCAGCAGGGCGTCGTTGAGGTCGGTGGCGAACATCTGGAGCTTGCGCGCGCCGGGAGCCTTCTCCGCAGATTCCAGATACGCCATGGCAATGGAGTAGGCTTCCTGGCCGCTGGAACAGCCGAGTGCCCACACGCGGAGCGGATCGTCGCCGCGTTGCTGGAGGAGCTTGGGGAAAATCTTGCGCTTGAGCAGGTCGAACGCCTCAGGGTTGCGGAAAAAACTTGTCACGCTGATGAGTACATCGGAGTAGAGGGCGTCGAGTTCTTTGGCGTTGCCCCGGAGCAGATGGGCGTACTCCGCCAGCGTGTTGAGTTTGTTCACCACCATCCGGCGGGTGATGCGCCGCTGGAGGGTCGTGGATTTGTAGAGCGAGAAATCCACCCCGGAATGATGATGGAGCAGCAGAAGAATTTTCTTGAAGGCATTCTCTCCCGCCGTGTGCGGCGTGCCGTGGTCGTCCGACGGCAGCGGACGTTCATCCCCCTCGTGCGCCGTCGCGGATGCCCGGTCGTCTTTTGGAAAGAGCGTTGCATGAGAATGATCCGTGGCATACGGATGCTTCGCAATGCGGGCGAGTTCCTTCGCGATGTCCACCGGGTTGAGAACAAAATCCACGCATCCCGCCGCAATCGCGCTGCGCGGCATCGAGTCGTATTTGGCCGAATCATCCTGAGCGAACGTAATGCCGCCTTCGGCTTTGATGGCCTCCAATCCCAGCGTGCCGTCGGTGGCCGTGCCCGAAAGGATCACCCCGATGGCCCGCTGGCTCTGGTCCTGCGCCAGCGATTCAAACAAGTGATCTATCGAGCGAGCCGGGGTGCGCGTCTGCACGCGCTGCTGAAGTTTCAACCGGCCCTGTACAATGACCAGATTTGCGTTGGGTGGAATGATATACACGTGATTGGGCTCCACCAACAGATTGTTTGTGACCTCGCGCACCGACATGGCCGTGGATCGGGATAGAATCTGCGTGAGCGCACTATCATGCTGCGGATCGAGGTGCTGCACCAGTACGAACCCCAACCCCGTATCGGTCGGTACATGTTCCAGCAATTCCTTGAGCGCCTCCAACCCGCCGGCCGAAGCGCCAATACCGACGATGGAGAAAGGTGGTCGCGGCTCGTCCTTCTGGAGCTTCTCGCCGCGACGTGGAGTGTGTTTTTTCATGGTAGGTTGTCTATGCCGACGGTCGTGAAGCGTGAAACGTTTTCGGACTCGGACAACTCAGAACTCAAAACTCAGCACTTCCCAACGGGCAGGAGTATAAGGTAGTTCCTGATGCAGCGACAACATAGTACAAAACCCTAGAAGCCTGCGAAAAAACCATTTCAGTACGGCACCATAGAAGAGGTGAAACCGTGCATGAGTTGATTCATCAGAGGAATTGACGATTTATGCATTGGGTCATTGACGATTTGCGGAGCCTCCCAATGGATCTATCGTCCTGCGCGATGGGCCCATCACACTGAATTTATTGATATTTTAGACTCTATGGCGTTTCTGCCCAACGACACCAGAAACTAGAAACTCCCTGCTCTCACACTTTCGCCCCCATCACCGCACTGATGGTTTCGTACAGCTGATCGGCAGCGCTCTCTTTCGTGAGAAAAGCGGCGGCGCCGGCCTCTTTCATGGCAGACATCACGTGCTGGGCCTGATTGACAGAAATGCCGACGACGATGGTGGCCGGTCGCTCTTTGCGGATTCGTTTGGTGGCCTCGATGCCGTCGAGCCGTGGCAAATTCACATCCATGACGATCAGATCCGGCTTGAGTTCATGCGCCAGTGAGACTGCCTCTTCACCATCGCCCGCCTCCGCGATGACATCGAGATCGCCATACCCGTCCAGCAGGCTCCGCAAGCCCTGCCGCACCATCACATGATCATCCACCAAGAGCACCCGAATACGTGAGGGGTGAGGGGTAAGGGGTGAGGCGCCTTTGGCATCGAATGCGACAGATGTTCCTGTTTTCGTCTTTCCCTCGCCTACCGCCTGACGCCTAACGCCTGACGCTTCGACAGTTCCGCCTCCGCCGAGCGTCACGCCCAAGGTGATCGTCGCGCCGCTGCCGGGCTTCGAGTCCATGACCATCCAGCCGTCCATCGCCTCCATCCGTTCGCGAATACTGAAGAGACCGAACTTTGCCTGCCTCATTTCGAGGACCTTGGCCGGATTGTAGCCTTCTCCTTCGTCCCGGACTGCAATCTCCAGCAGCTTGCCGCGGTCGTCTACGGTCATCGTGACGAGGGCGCGTTTGGTCCCGGAATGCTTGATGACGTTGAACAGTAATTTCCGTACGCTCTGATAGAGCAGCCGCGTATGATCATCCGACAACGGCGGCGTCGCCTCCGGCGCCTGCACCTCGACCTCGAGCCCGTGCGTCGCCATGGCTTCGCCCAGCCACCGCAGGCCGCCGGCTAATCCGAACTGCCGCAGAGTCGGCGGCATCAGTTCGGCTACGAGCGTGCGCGTGTAAGTGAGGCATTGATTGATGAACCCGTCCGCTTCCTGCAGAGCCGTGGTTGCCGCGCCGGGGGGTATCGTCTGAGTCGCCTGCCCGAGCTTGAGTCGCGTGACCACGAGCATTTGCGCCAGATAATCGTGCAGCTCATCGGCGATGCGCTGGCGCTCACGTTGTTCCGTAAGCGTCAGCTCCTGCGCGAGCCCGCGCAGCCGGTCGTGGGTTCGCACCAGCTCCCTCGTGCGTTCGCCGACGCGTCGTTCCAATTCCTTGGTCCATTCCTGCCGCTGCGTTTCCGCCTGCTTGCGGGCAGTGACGTCGAACGTCACGCCCACGAGGCGCGCAGGGCGGCCATTCTCGTCGTTATGCATCCGTCCGTACGACGCGAGCCAGCGGGATTCCTGCGTGTCCGCCCGGCAAATGCGATGCTCGGTGAAATACACGCCGCCGTTCTCCCGGGCCTGCTTCACGGCGTCGCACAGCTGGGCCCGGGCGTCTTCGTGCACCAGCGCCGACCATCGTTCCACCGACGCCTCGACCTCCGGTGGATAGCCCAGCAGCTCGGAGTGCTGCCGATTCCACACCGTCCGGTTCGTTCTTAAATCGACGTCCCAGGTGCCGATATGCGCGCCTTCCACGGCCAGACGAAGCCGTTCTTCGCTTTCGGCCGTTTGCGCCGCGCGCCGGGCCGTTTCCCGCAAGAGACGCCGCCGCTCCTTCGCCATGGCGATATACGACGACACGGCTTCCAGCAATTCAACTTCGTCTTGGTCGAACGACATGCGTCGGCTGCTGGCGAACAACATGTTGCCGAGCAATCGGTCGCCCACGATCAAGGGGAAACAGGCATAGGCGGTCGCCCCGAGGGCCTGCATGCGCGAAGCTCCGGGATCGACACTCTCGTGCAGACGATCCACGATGATCGGCAGCCGCCGTGCGGCCGATGTCCCACAGGGGGCTTCGTCGAATTTCAGGAACGTGAGCGGCCTCAGCGCGTCATCCGGCACGCCGGCCCAGACCTTCAGCACGATCCCGTTCCCGTCGTCCGCCACGTCGTAATCCAGGAACGTATCCAGCGACAGGGCGGACCCGAGCGAGACGAAGATCTCCTGGATCACATCCGCCGGATCGTCCACCCGCAGCAACTTGTCCATGGCTTCCCCCAGAAGCCGCTGCCAGAGCGCATGATTATGCAATTCCAGCTCGGCCTGTTTGCGGGCATCGATGTCTTCCACGACGCCGATTAAGGATTGAATCCGGCCGCCCGCGTCCCATTGGATCGAGAGGGTCACGGTGACCCAGATGACGCTGCCGTCGGGGCGCAACAACTGTTGGTCCAGCGACACCTCGGACACACCGCCGAGCAACAGCTTGCCCACTTGGCTTTCGTGGTCCGCGCGATCGTTCGGATGCGACAGATCCCGCAGTTCCTGTGTCAGCAGATCGGCGGCGGTCCGGCCGGCGATGGAACACAATTTCTCATTCACCCGCAGCAATCGTCCGTCCGAGCCCACCACGCACATCCCGACCGCCGCCTGTTCGAAAAGGCCGCGGAACTGCTCTTCGCTTTGGCGAAACTTCTTCAGTAGTACTTGATTTTCACGCTGGCGCTCGCGCAGCCGCAGCAGAGAACGAATCGACGCGAGAAGTTCGTCCTGGTCGACCGGTTCGACCAGATTACCGTCGGGTCCGCCCTCCAGTCCGACGACAGGGTCGGCGCTGGTCGTTTGAGAGGTGGTCACGTGCAGGACCATCGTGTCCGCCATCTCCGGACGGCTTTTGATTCGCCGGCAGACCTCGAGCCCGCTCATTTCCGGCATGCGGACATCCAACAGCACGAGCGCGGGGCGGATGTCTTCTAAGACTTGGAGCGCCTCAATGCCTCCAGCCGCGTTGATGACGGTATACCCCGCCAGTTCCAAAACATGCCGCTTGACATCCCGCTCCGATTCCTTGTCATCGACATTCAGAATAATCGGCTTATCGTCGGTCATAACTTCTCCCTGGCTCCATCAACCGTCCACCCGTGAAGCGCATCTCATTAGGACGATTGACGATTGATCCATTGCACCATTGACTGAAAAATTGAAGATGTGTGCTTCACTCCGCAGACCATGAATCAATTCATGCACCGGTTCACGTTTCACGTTTCACGAACGACGCTTCACGCGGCCAGCCCCGGCTCCGGGGTTGACTCTCCCATGCCCGGCGTACGATCCGGTGCAACTCATCGACCGCCGTTTCCTTGGTCAACACGTTCGACGCGCCGGCCTCATTCAATGCGGCGGTTACCTGAGCGGCGCTGTGCACGGTCAGTGCGATCACGATCACGGCCGGCCATTCCTGTTTGATCAGCCGGGTGGCCTGGATACCGTCCATGACAGGCATCGTGACATCCATGATGACGATCTCCGGCTGGAGCGATCGGGTGAGCGCGACGGCTTCCTCGCCGTTGCCGGCCTCCCCGACCAGATCATATTCCGGATAGTCCAGGAGAATGGCCTTCAGCCCTTCTCGAATCATGACGTGATCGTCCACGATGAGAACGCGAATGCGGTGATTCTCTGGGGGTTGTGAGTTTTGAGTTGTGAGTTCTGAGTTATCAGAAGGAGAATGCACAGCTGATACCAGATGACCCGCAGTGTCTTTCGGAAACTCAGAACTCAGAACTTTGAACTCAGAACTAGCGCCACCGGCGCGATTTACCGGCAGCTCGAGCGTGGCCGTCGTGCCTTTGCCTGGCTCCGACAATACGATCAACCGGCCGCCCAGCCCGCGCATCCGCTCCTTGATGCTGAAGAGACCGAATTGATTGAGGACCGCCGCCGCCGTGGGGTCGAAACCGCAGCCTTGATCCTGCACGACGACGCGCAACCGATTGCCCAATCGGTCGACGGTGATCGACGCCTGCTCGGTCGCCGCGTGTTTGACCGTATTCATCAGGAGTTCCCTGACCGATTGAAACAACAACGTCGCATGATCTTCCGCTAGAGTGAGCGGCTCGCGGTCGGCATGGAACGACACGGTCAGGCGATGTTGCTGCATCTGTTCGGCCAGCCACTTCAAAGCGACCGTGAGCCCGAACTCTTTCAAGACCGGAGGGCACAGCTGCCCGACCAACGATCGGGTGTAGGCGAGGGCTTGATTGAGCGCGGTTTCCGTCTCGGTGATGAAACTGGCGCTGGAGACCGGCAGCTGGTTCTGTTTTGCCTGGCCCAACTTGATGCGTCCGAGCACCAAGAGCTGCGCCAGGTAGTCGTGCAATTCGGTCGCGAGCCGCTGCCGTTCCCGCTGCGCGGTGAGATTCAGTTCTATGGACAGCCCGCGCAATCGGCTCTCGGACAACGACAGTTCCTCCGTGCGGTCGGCCACACGCCGTTCTAAGTCGGCGGTCAGTTTCCGCAATTCCGCTTCCGCCTCCTGGCGCCTGGTTATGTCCTGGAACAGCCCGACCATGCGTGTCGGACGTTTCTGTTCATCCCGATAGACCTCGCCCCACCATTCCAGCCAATGGATGGTCTGATCGGGCCACCGGGCTCGAAACTCGCTGGCGTAGGGGGCGCCCTCTTTCAACGCGCGCTGCATGGCCTTGCGGACCGTCTCACGGTCGTCTTCATGCACCAGAGCAAGGAGATCTTCGTAGGTGTCTTTAAAGGCATCCGGATTCCGGCCGAACAGTTCGCCATAATGTCCTGCCCACGTCGCCCGATCGCTGACGATATTCCAGTCCCACAGGGCCATATGCGCCGCATCGATGGCCAGACGCAATCGCTCTTCCTTCTCGCGCAGCGCCTCCTCGACGCGATACCGATAGAGCGCCATTTCAATATGAGTTTCGAGTTCCCGTTCGTTGAACGGCTTCAATAGATAGCCGAACGGCGACGTCACCTTGGCCCGAGTCAGGGTCTCGGAATCGGAATGGGCGGTGAGAAAGATAATCGGCACGTTGCATGTTTGCCGAATACGGTCGGCCGTCGCGATCCCATCCATCTCGCCGGCAAGGAGAATATCCATCAGCACCAGCGTCGGCCGTTCGGCCGAGGCGATCGTCACCGCCTGTTCTCCCCGCGAAGTGGCCCCAATGACGACGTGGCCGAGATGTGTAAGCTTGGCGGTCAGGTCGGCCGCCACGATCGCTTCATCTTCGACGATTAATATCTTGGCGCTCGCCATCTCAATCTCCCCGGTTGCCCGTTCATTACAAGCGGCAGGGCCTGTCTCTGTCATGAGCGGGACGGTGCTAGATCACTGAAACGGGCGTTCCCTTGCCCTTTGCGAATCGATTGAAGCTCAATTGAAAGGTGGTTCCCCGGCCATTGGACATGTCGATGGTGCCCTGCAACTGATCGGTGAGCATGCGCACGAGCTGGAGACCGAGTGTTTCGGCGCTGCGCCAATCCTGGTGGGACGAAAAGCCCCGGCCGTCGTCGGCGAACGTCAGGTGCACCGTCTCCGGCGAATCCGCGCGGAGCCGCACAGTGATTTCGCCGGATGTACGATCGTCGAACGCATGTTTGATCGCGTTGGTGGTCAATTCGTTCAAAATGAGTCCGCAGGGAATCGCTACGTCCACCGGCACGAATACCGGCTCCAAGTCCAGCTTCAACCGAATGTTTGAGGCTGCCGCGCCGTTGACCTGAAACAAGTCGGTCAATAGTTGGCGCGAGTATTCCGCCATCTCGACCCGCCCCAAGTCTTTCGACTGATAGAGTTTTTCGTGCACCAGCGCCATGGACTTGACCCGGTCCCTGGTATCCTGGAACAGCCGCCGCTGCATGGGATCTTTGATTTTGTTCGACTGCAGGCTGATCAGGCTGGAAATGATCTGGAGATTATTTTTGACCCGGTGATGGATCTCTTTCAGCAGGGTATCTTTTTCCACCAAAGACGCCTTGAGTTTCGCCAACTGAGACGCAATCTCGGATTCCATGACGGCGTTCATGGCGGCAAGCGCGCGCGTCTTCCTGAACAGATCGACGAACACGGCCACCTTGGAGTTGAGGATCAACGGATTGATCGGTTTGCTGAGGTAATCGACCGCCCCGGCGCCGTACCCCTGCAGCACGTCTTTATCTTCCTGATAGTAGGCGGTCAAAAAGATAATGGGCACGTGTTGGGTTTTCTTGCGCTGCTTGATCATCTGCGCCAGTTCGAGGCCGCTGAGCTCCGGCATGCGGACGTCCAAAACGATCACAGAGAACTCGTGGGTGATCAGGGCGAGCAACGCCTCGTCCGCCTTGCGGGCGCGGAAGAGTCGATAGTCCGGCGAGGTGAGCACACTCTCCAGGACATCGAGATTCCGGGGATCGTCATCCACAAGCAGAATATTGACCGGATCGTTCACTGGAAGCCCCCCGCTGGGAAGTTTTGAGTTCTGAGTTGTCCGGAGAGTCCATCAGCTCCTAGTCCGAAAACGTTTGAGAACTCAGAACTTCCGAGACCTCACCTGTACAGCCAAACACGCAGCATCGACAGCAATTGATCCGTATTGACCGGCTTCGCGACATAATCCGATGCGCCTGCTTTCAGGCATTTTTCCCGGTCGCCTTTAATAGCTTTAGCCGTCAGCGCCAAAATCGGCAGGGCGCGGAGCTTGGGATCCTTCCGGATTTCACGCATCGTTTCATAGCCGTCCATCTCAGGCATCATGATGTCCATCAGCACGACGCTCAGTTCCGGCATGTTGCGGATCAGTTCGATGGCCTGCCGGCCGTTAGTGGCGCTGAGAACCTCCATGTCCTGATTTTCCAGCACCGTGCTCAGCGCGAAGATGTTGCGGGCATCGTCATCGACCACGAGTACTTTTCGCCCACGGAGGGCCTCGTTGCTATTGTGCAGGCTCGCCAGCATCTGCTGCTTGTCAGCAGGCAGATCGGACACCACCCGATGGAGGAACAGGGCGGTTTCATCCAGCAGCCGCTCGGGCGACTGCACATCCTTGAGCACGACGCTCTGGGCGAGGACCTTGAGCAACCGTTCCTCCTCGGCATCCAAATCCTTGCCGGTAAATACCACGACGGGCACCTGGTCCATGTCCGGATCGGCCTTGATCCGCTCGAGCAAGCCGAACCCGCTCATGTCCGGAAGTCGCAGGTCCATCACACAGCAGTCGAACGTCTGCTTGCGCAAGGCGTCCAACGCTGCCTCTCCGGTCCCGACGCTCACAATTTCGATGTCGTCATGGGACAGCAGCTCGTAAATGCTCCGGTTTTCCACTTCGTTATCCTCCACCACCAACAGCCGCTTGACATGGGGCGTGATGAAGGACCGCATCCGGTCGAGACAGGATTCAAGGCCTTCGGTCGTGACCGGCTTCACCAGATACGAAAAGGCTCCGTGCGAGAGTCCGTGGTACCGCTCTTCTTCGAGGGAAATGATCTGGACGGGAATGTGCCGCGTCCTCGGATCGAGCTTGAGGTTGTTCAGCACCGTCCAACCCAGCATATCCGGCAAGAAGATGTCGAGCGTGATGCAGGACGGCAGATACTCGGAAGCCAGCTCCAAGGCATGCTTACCCCGCAGCGCCACCAGGCCTTTAAAGCCTTTGCCTCGCGCCATGCCCAGTAAGATGCGCGCATAGTGCGGATCGTCCTCGATGATGAGGATGGAGAGGTCCCCCAGCCCGATCTGGTCCCGATCGTCCGAAATCCTCTCTTGGCTCGCCTTCGGGAGAATCGGCAGCCCGGCCGTCGCTCTGCCATCGAGGGACATGCTCGCCCGGATGTCGGCCGAAGAGGGGCCGGTGTACTCCAACGGCAGGTACAAGGTGAACATACTCCCTTGCCGCGGCTCGCTGGCGAGGCGGATCTCTCCGCCGAGCAAGGTGGCCAGTTCCCGGCTGATCGCCAGGCCCAACCCGGTGCCGCCGTATTTGCGGCTCGTGCCCGCATCGGCCTGTTGAAACGCTTCAAAGATCAATCGCTGCTTTTCGGGCGCGATCCCGATCCCGGTATCGGTGATCGAGAGTGCCACGACCTTGTGGGCGCGGCCCAGCACGGGATGGTCGGACGACCACCCCCCGTCCGCCAATCGGACGTTCATGGACACATGTCCGTGGCTCGTGAACTTGAAGGCGTTGGACAGGAGATTCTTCAAGATCTGCTGTAGCCGCTTGGAGTCCGTCGTGAAGAACTCCGGCAATTCCGCATCGAATTCCAGATAGAACGGCAGGTTCTTCGATTCGGCAATGTGGCGGAAATTCCGCTCCACGCTCTCGCGGAGCATCGCAAAGGTCATTTCCTCCGCCTCCACCGTGACCGTGCCGGATTCGATCTTCGACAAGTCGAGAATGTCGTTGATGAGATTGAGCAGGTCAGACCCGGCGCTGTGAATGGTCTTCGCGAAGTCCACCTGCTTGCTCGATAAATTGCCGGACATGTTGTCGCCGAGCTGCTGGCCGAGAATGAGAATGCTGTTCAACGGCGTCCGCAGTTCGTGCGACATGTTGGCCAGGAATTCCGACTTGTACTTGGACGTCAACGCCAGCTCGGCGGCCTTCTCTTCCAACGCCCGGCGCGCCTGTTCCACTTCCTTGTTCTTCCGCTCCACCTCCGTGTTGCGCTCGACCAGCTGCTTCGCTTTGCGTTCCAATTCCTCGTTGGTCTGCTGCAATTCCCGTTGCTGCGATTGCAGATCGCCGGTCAACTGCTGCGACTGCTGCAGCAGATTTTCCGTCCGCATGGTGGCCTCGATGGTATTCAGCACGACGCCGATGCTTTGCGTCAACCCTTCCAGGAACGCCAGGTGCGTCGCGGTAAACGGACACAGCGAGGCCAGTTCGATGACGGCTTTCGTCTCCCCTTCAAACAAGACGGGCAGCACGACGATCGTCGAGGGCACCGCTTCTCCCAGGCTCGACCGGATGCTGGCGTACTCTTTCGGCACATCGGTAAGCAGGATGCGCTGTCTCCCCTGTGCGCACTGGCCGACTAGACCCTCGCCCATCACGAGCCGTTCCTTCTGGCCCCTGGGCACGGCGAATCCCGCCAACAACCGCAGGGAAGGAGTGCCCCCCTCGACGTGGTCCATCATATACATCGTGCCCTGCTGAGACCCGACGAGCGGCGCAAGTTCAGACAACAACATTTGGCCGACCGTCACGAGATCACGCTGACCTTGCAACATGCCGGTAAACTTCGCCACGTTCGACTTCAACCAGTCCTGCTCCTGATTGCTCTCGGTCGTGACGCGAAGATTGCCGATCATGGTATTGATGTTGTCTTTCAGCTCGGCGACCTCTCCGCGGGTTTCGACCTGAATGGAGCGGGTCAAGTCGCCCTTGGTCACCGCCGTCGCCACCTCCGCGATGGCCCGCACCTGCGCCGTCAAATTGGCCGCAAGGAGATTGACGTTGCCCGTCAGGTCCTTCCAGGTGCCGTCCGCCCCCGGCACGTTGGCCTGCCCGCCAAGCCGGCCTTCGACCCCGACTTCCCTGGCCACGTTCGTCACCTGTTCGGCAAAGATCGCCAGCGTATCGGTCATGTTGTTGATCGTGTCGCCCAGCGCCGCCACTTCGCCCTTGGCTTCGACCGTCAGCTTTTGGCGAAGGTTGCCGTTGGCCACGGAGGTCACCACTTTCACGATCCCGCGCACCTGGTCCGTCAAATTCGTGGCCATGACGTTCACCGAGTCGGTCAAATCCTTCCAGGTGCCCGCCACGCCGGCGACGGTCGCCTGGCCTCCCAGCTTGCCTTCCGTGCCGACTTCCCGCGCGACGCGGGTGACTTCCGCCGCAAACGCGTTGAGCTGGTCCACCATCGTGTTGATCGTATTCTTCAGTTCGAGAATTTCGCCCTTCACATCCACGGTGATCTTCCGCGAAAGGTCGCCGCGCGCCACGGCGGTCGTGACCTCGGCGATGTTCCGCACCTGCGCCGTCAAGTTAGCGCCCATCGCGTTCACCGAGTCGGTCAGGTCCTTCCAGGTGCCGGCGACGCCGGGGACCACCGCCTGAACGCCCAAACGGCCTTCGGTGCCGACTTCGCGCGCGACGCGGGTGACTTCCGACGCGAACGATCGCAACTGCTCCACCATCGTGTTGATGGCTTCTTTCAATTGCAAAATTTCTCCGCGTACGTCCACCGTGATCTTGCGCGAGAGGTCGCCGTTGGCCACCGCGATCGTCACCTCGGCGATGTTGCGCACCTGCGCGGTCAGATTCGATGCCATCGAGTTCACGTTATCGGTCAGATCCTTCCAAGTGCCGGCGACGCCCGGCACCAACGCTTGTCCACCGAGTTTGCCTTCGGTGCCGACTTCGCGCGCCACACGCGTCACCTCCGAGGCGAAGGAGCGCAACTGCTCGACCATCGTGTTGACGGCTTCCTTCAACTGTAAGATCTCACCGCGCACATCCACGGCAATTTTTTTCGACAAGTCGCCGTTGGCCACGGCGATCGTGACTTCGGCGATGTTGCGCACCTGGTCGGTCAAATTTCCGGCCATGTGGTTCACCGAGTCCGTCAATTCTTTCCAGACACCGCTGGCGCCTTTGACCTGGGCCTGCCCGCCGAGTTTGCCTTCCGTGCCGACTTCGCGCGCGACGCGCGTGACCTCCGACGCGAACGATCGCAACTGCTCCACCATGCTGTTGGCGGCTTCCTTGAGCTGCAAAATTTCCCCGCGGACGTCCACGATGACCTTCTTCGACAGGTCCCCATTGGCCACCGCAACGGTAACCTCGGCGATGTTCCGCACCTGGGCCGTCAAATTCCCGGCCATTTCGTTGACGCTTTCGGTCAATTCCTTCCAGACCCCGCTGACGCCTTTGACCTGCGCCTGGCCGCCCAGCTTGCCGTCCGTGCCCACCTCGCGCGCCACCCGCGTCACTTCTGCTGCGAAGGACCGGAGCTGCTCGACCATGATGTTCATCGTTTCCTTGAGCTGGAGGATCTCGCCGCTCACGTCCACCGTAATCTTGCGGGACAAATCGCCGCGCGCGACCGAGGTGGCCACTTCCGCGATGTTCCGGACCTGTGCCGTGAGATTCGAGGACATCAAGTTGACGTTGTCCGTGAGATCTTTCCACGTGCCGGCGACCCCGGGCACCACGGCCTGGACCCCCAACTTGCCTTCGGTGCCCACCTCGCGCGCGACGCGCGTGACTTCCGACGCAAATCCGTTCAACTGGTCCACCATCGTGTTGATGGTGTTCTTCAATTCGAGAATCTCGCCCTTCACGTCCACCGTGATTTTGCGCGACAGGTCGCCCTTCGCCACGGCCGTCGCGACCTCGGCCAGGTTTCGAACCTGCAACGTCAGATTGGCGCCCATCGCATTGACGGAGTCCGTCAGGTCTTTCCCCGTCCCGGCGACGCCGGGCACGACGGCTTGTACGCCGAGCTTGCCTTCCGTCCCAACGTCGCGCGCCACGCGCGTGACTTCCGCCGCAAATCCGTTCAACTGATCCACCATCGTGTTGATCGTATTCTTCAATGCGAAAATTTCGCCCTTTACGTCCACCGTGATTTTGCGCGAGAGGTCGCCCTTCGCCACGGCCGTCGTCACCTCGGCGATATTCCGCACCTGGGCCGTCAGATTGTTGGCCATGGCGTTGACCGAGTCCGTCAGGTCCTTCCAGGTCCCGCCGACACCGGGGACCACGGCGTTCACGCCGAGCTTGCCTTCAGTGCCGACTTCGCGCGCCACGCGCGTCACCTCTGAAGCGAAGGAGCGCAATTGCTCCACCATGGTATTGATCGTTTCTTTTAACTGTAAGATCTCACCGCGCACGTCCACGGTGATCTTGCGCGACAGGTCTCCGCGGGCCACGGCGATCGTGACATCGACGATGTTGCGGACCTGCGC
>JBKJZK010000504.1:0-3988 GCA_046715215.1 Nitrospiraceae bacterium | reverse complement strand
TTCTCCCTTGCGATCCCGGCCGGATCGACTGCCGCCTCGATTGAAGCGGTGTTGAACTATGCGTTGATTCCGACGCCCGAACCGGCGCTCAAGGAAAAATATCTTGCAACCTTGGCAACCGACAAAGAGCGGGAGAGCGCGAAGAAGATTTTCGATGAATATACGCAGCCGCGACTCCTGACGTACCGGGCCAAATCACTTTAGCAGTATGCTGAAAAAGGAGTTGGGGTAGCTGGGACGATCCCCGTGCTCGCGCAACGCGCGGCTTGAGAAGAATAAGGAGGGAGCGGCCAGGTGCCCTTCTTGCGCGCAGAACGCGCACGGTGAAACTGTGCTCGTTCGATGCGCGCAGTAAAGGGCAGCCTCGGCCACTCCCTCCAAGAAAGGTATAAGAAATCGGAAGGCCCTCGCCAGGGCCAATGGCACGTCTCGGCGTGCCAGTGGGTGGGCGGGTGAGAATGACGCGCGCAGTTGGGATCATCCCAGCCACCCCTTGTAAAGTGATAGTTCACTGCGGCCTTGCTTGGGACAAGGCGCGTCTTGACGCGCCAAGGGTGGGTGGGTGTGATGTCTGGCCTTTTTGAGCATCCTGCTTGGTGTGCTTGAAGCAGAAGGATGGGATGATGGTGCGAGACTCGACCCCTATGAAGATCGGAATCGGCTCGGCGATCGTGGTGGTTGCGTTACTTCTCGCGCAATGGCTCGACCGCAGCACGTTTGCGCAAGAAACAGCGATGTCGCAGAGCACCATCGAACAGGCCTTTCCAAGTTCCAGCAAGTGCAAACGTTGTCATGAGCGTGTATTTGAAGAGTGGGAAACCTCTCCGCTCTCGCGCTCGATCCATTCCCCGGCCTTCCGTGCCTCGCTCGCCGCATTTTTGTCTTCTCCGGGAGGAAAAGACAAAGCCGTGTGCTTTCGCTGCCATGCGCCGCACGTGCGCGAATTCCCCGATCAGGCCCAGCTCTTTATCGATCAGGCCAAGGCCGGTGACCCGTCGCTGGATGGGGTGGCCTGCGCGCAATGCCATTTGATCAAGCAGGTCGATCGGACGAAACAACCGCCGGAGCCTAAGTACGAACTCGGGAGCAAGACGCTCTATGGCCCCTATAAGGATGCAGTTCAGAACCGTGCCCATCAGTCGATGGAACTGGGGCTGTTTCAAAAGTCCGATCTCTGCCTCAATTGCCACCAGTCGGTCCCCTCGGCTACCGGCTTAGGCAAGGCCAATGACCTGCTGGGAAACTGGGATCAGAGCAAGGCGGTGAAGTCCGGCAAAGAATGCCAGACCTGTCACATGCCGGAGCAAATCGGCGAGTCGGCGAACGGGGAGAAGAAGCGCAAGGTGGCGAACCATACCTTCCCAGGTCGTATCGGCAAGCTCCGCCAAGAAGCGGCCAAGCTGGACGTCCACACGAAAATCGAGGGCGACAAAACTACCGTCACGGTGAAGGTGCAGAGTCTCATCCCGCACAATCTGCCGACCACCCATCCGGCCTGGGCGACCGTGGTGCTCGATTTGGATATCAAACGGAAGAATCTGAAGACCGTGTTTACCGACAAGCGCGTTTACGGCCGAATCTATCAGGATGCCAAGGGTCAGAAGACGAGCTTCGACTTTGAGGCGGTCAAAGTTCTTGAAGATACAGTCTTGAAGCCGGAAGAACTGCGCGTCGAGACCTTTATCTTCCCCACGCCGAAAGACACCAAGACGTTCGATGTTGAGGTGACCCTCAACTATGCGCCGATCACCGGCCCAGCCGCATTCCTGCAGCGTGTCGAAGCCGAGTCCTCCAAAGGATCGCAAGACCCGGTCTTCCAGCCGATCGAGATCATCAAGTACGCGGAGAATGTCTCGGTCAGTAAGTAACCACTCAGACCTAAAAACGTGAAAGGTGAGAGGTGAAGGCAGGCCACCTTTTACGTCTCCCGTTGCACATTTCACGAATTATTCGCAGATGATGCTGGATCCGGGCGACTTCATCTTAAAGATCTGAACGGCGTTGTACATGCCCTTGGCTGGGTGGTTGAGGATGAGGCGCGAATTGGTAATGTGGGTGTCGAGCAGTTCGTATTGTCCACCACTGAAATAGATGTCGCAGTCATCGATCGCGCAGTTCTTGTAGACGTGGTTGTCGAGCGACAGCTTCGCCTTGCTGAACTGCTGCCCCTCCACCAAAATATAATCCGGCGCCACGCCCACGAGCATTGCCTCCGTTGCGCACTATAACAAGTCTCTTTTTGAACCGCAAACCAGCCAGCAGTCTTTTCTGAGCGCCTGGTCCAGGGGTGACTCATAACTTGACTCATACTTGACTAATCGGTTGAACTAGAAAAACCAGACAAACTCTCCCCGTCGCCCTCTGCCTCACAGACCAGAAAGACTCCCGCAGCCCTTTTCCTACATCTAATAGTGGGCCAGACAACTCAGAACCCAGAACTCATAACTCAGAACTTCCCCAAACGGGCGGCGTGATTTCCAAGCATAAAAAGCGTATCCTTCGCGGCATCGACGGCGAGAAGGGGAGTGTAGGTTTCCAGTGAGCGACACTCTACCAAGAGGTACGTCAATGAACGATACATCGCCCGAAATGGACGCCCGCTATCGGGACATGCTCATGCGGCGGTCCGGAGAAGAACGGCTCAAGATGGGGTGCGCGATGCGCGAAACGGCGCGTGCCCTCGTTGAAGCCTCTATTCGGGAACAAGACCCACAGGCCACTCCTGAAGCTGTCCGCAAAAGCCTCTTCCTCCGCTTCTACGGGCACGAATTCGACGCCGAGTCCTGTGCAAGATTCTTGCTACCATCGAGTCTGCGAGCCATCCCGTCGGCAGGTAGCGGGCCTCGTCTATTGTTCCTTGTAACGCATCACTCGGGTGTCTATCTGGTTTGTCTTCTGTTTCGTCTCTCTAGTTCAGCGCACCAGATAAACCAAATAAACCAGACAGACAGACCAGCTCCACCCTCACTCCTCACGTTTTACCTTTCACGTCTCACGCCCCTCCCGCCAGTCGCGCTCTTCTTCAATTCATCATTCATCATTTAACATTCACGAGCACTTCTACGAAACATACGGGGATCGCGGCGTCAGTATCTATCCAGCGGCGGGCTGATTGCTTGATTTTCCCTCCTCTCTCCCTCTCATGATAAAAGAGTGGCGGCCTGGATGGTCCTCAACTGCGCGCGGCGAGCGACCATCATCCATCTAAATGATCCCTCCAAGCTTGCTCGTTTCTCTCTCCTGGAATGGCGCCCGTGATGGTCCCACTGCGGCCGTCGAGCGAGCACATTCTGATCGTGCGCGCTCCGGGAGCAAGGGATCAGCATGGGTGTCATTCCACCCCTTTTATCGTGGGGGCTCTGCGAGCACCGAGGACCGTTCAGGCTGCCTCAGTGATCTTCTTTCCACCTTCTCTCAGGAGGGTGCCCGCTGTCGATCCTACTGCGTCCGTCGAGCGAGACTACAGATGATCCCTCCAAGCTTGCTCGTTGTCTCCTCAGGGATGGGGGCTGATTGATCTCCCATTGCGCGCGTCGAACGAGGGGAGTCCGCGACCGCGCGTTGCGCGAGCACAGGAGATCATCAGGCTCCATCCCGTTATCTTTTCGCCTCCGCCGGCGGCCAATTCAATTCCGCATGTCTGCCGCAGTAGAAGCAGGAGAGGCGATAGCGGGCTTTGCGTCTTGGGTTCGGCATGGAGGTAAAGGTGATGGGGGTGTCGTCGAAGGGGCATGTGGGTTGATCGTGGAGGAGATGCACTTCGGCCATCATGGTGATCGAGGCGCCGTCCCATGGTGGGGTTGGCTGTTCTTTGCCGGTAATCTGTTCCTTCGTATGGCACTGTTTGCATTCGGCCTCATATGTCTTGATACGGGCGAGATGGGGGGTGTGGTCAGTAATGTTCATCGCTCCGCCGCATCCGGGCTTGAGACAGGTGAGATGTTCGTGCTGTAAGGCCTGGACAAACCGACCATGTGCTGTCCGTTCT
>JBKJZK010000503.1:0-2723 GCA_046715215.1 Nitrospiraceae bacterium | reverse complement strand
GCCTATATGCGGCGGCAGACGAATACGACCAACTGGGGTAACGATTTGCCGTTGGCCCAAGGGATTCAGTTCGGCTCATAGTGTCCGTGCCTGAGCAACAAGGAGCGTGGACCATGGAACCAGGCGTTGAGTTGGATGCCCTGATCGCCAGAATGACTGAAGACTATGTGTCGCGCAATCAGGCTGCCAAGGTGTTGCGGGATTCCCTGGACGAGGCGGGAGTCGGCTTCTACCCGGTTGCAGACCATGTGACGCTGCGGACGATGAATATCGACCGGCGTGCGGAGGAATTCACGAAGCTCGGGTATGGGTACAGTGAAACGATCGAGTATGAAGACTGGTACGCGAAGGTCTATCGGAAGGTTGGGTACCCAGCGCTTTTCGTGGATCAAGCTTACTCCGACGATCGGGGCCGCACGAGTATCATTCCTGGTTGGGTCAAGACATTCGGCGATCAAGTATTTCATCACGTGGCGGTGCGAGTAGAAGACATCGAGCAGGCGATTGAACGGTTGAAGACACAAGGGGTGGTCTTTACCGGCCAGATCGTCGGCGCCCGCGGTGGCCAGTTACGGCAAATCTTCACGGCGCCTGAAATGATCGACGGCCAGCCGTTTTCCGTATTGGAACTCACCGAGCGGCACCGTGGATACCAGGGATTCTCGCCTCCACAGGCAGACAGTTTGATGAAATCGACCGTCAAGCGAACCTGACATCTTCTCCCTCTTGGCAAATTGGAAATTCAGGAGCTGTTTCCCTAAGAAGAAAGCTTGTCATGGGGCGGATGGGAAAGGGCTTGGAGGAGATATTGCACCGGGGACACTGAAAGGCCCGTTACCGAGAAATTTCACCGACAAGAAGTGGCAAGCTGCTCGAACCGACGGGGAACTGTTCTGGATTTTGAAGAACGGCAGCAAGGGAACGGCGATGGCTCCCTTTATTCCGCTCGTCCTGACGGAAGAAGAAGCCTGGCAAGTGCTGCTCTACGTCCGGTCGTTTGCCCGGCCTTAGGCCTAAGTCCAGAACAACGAGGCTCTGTTAGCACGGGCATAACGATGTGTCGTCTCGTCAAAATTGATCAGAGTTATGGAATGTAATGAATTGGGTCGTATCTTTCTGTGTTAACTGCTTGCGGCCGGCATGTTCACCTCAACCGAGTGCTCCTGATGGTCGTCCACAAGAGGAATAACCTTATCCGGTCGCTCGACGCCATCGACAGTGACGCTCATCTCGCCGTTTCCCGTGGGCGCTTGCAGGACGGCAATATGGTAAATGGTTTCCCGGTATCGGTAGTGCAACGTGAACCCCTTCCAATCCGCAGGGAGGCACGGAGCAATGCGTAGCTTATCTACTTCAAGCTTCAGCCCAAGGAGTGATTCCACGATAAGCCGATACATCCAGCCGGCCGAGCCCGTGTACCACGTCCAGCCACCGCGGCCGGTGTGCGGCGAGAGCGCGTAGACGTCAGCCGCGACGACGTACGGTTCCACTTTGTAGGTCGCAATTCCCTCCGGAGACCTCCCGTGGTTTACCGGGTTGATCATGGTCAACAGTTCCCACGCACGCCGCCTGTCTCCCAATGCGGCGAATGCCATCGTCGCCCAGATCGCCGCATGCGTATACTGCCCCCCATTCTCTCGCACTCCAGGGACGTACCCTTTGATATAGCCGGGATTCAAATGTGACTTGTCGAACGGCGGATCCAACAATTGGATCAGCGCATGGTCCCGGCGGACGAGGCGCCGATCCACCGCATCCATGCCCAAGCGTGCGCGCGTGGCATCCCCCGCCCCTGAGAGAACCGACCAGCTTTGCGCAATCGAATCGATCTGGCATTCAGGATTACTCGCCGACCCCAGTGGCGAGCCATCATCAAAATAGGCACGGCGATACCACTCTCCATCCCAGCCATGCTGCTCGATATTCTGACGCAGTTGCGCTGCCTCACTCTGGCAACGTTGAACGAAGGACAGGTCACCACGCAGGCGCGCTATCTCAGTAAACCGCATGAGCACGTCATAGAGAAAAAATCCCAACCAGACGCTTTCGCCTGTGCCCTGATCGCCGACCATGTTCATCCCGTCGTTCCAGTCACCAGAGCCAATGAGCGGGAGGCCGTGCTCCCCACGGGTGAGGCCTTTCAGAATGGCTCGCACACAGTGTTCGTACAAACTGGCCGCGTTTGCAGACCGGCCTGGTAGATCAAAATACGAGTCCTCCTTCTGGTTGACCGGGCGGCCTTCTACGAAGTGGATGGGCTCATCCAGGACCCCGCTGTCACCTGTGCTCAGCACGTAGCGGCATGTCGCCAGGGGCAGCCAGAGATAATCATCCGAACAGCGCGTACGCACGCCCCGTCCCGAGGGGGGATGCCACCAGTGCTGGACGTCGCCTTCCTGAAACTGTCTGGCTGCACAGAGTAGGAGGTGCTCGCGCACAAGATGCGGCTCGGCGTGGATGAGTGCCATCGAATCTTGAAGTTGATCGCGGAAGCCGAAGGCGCCCCCTGATTGATAGTATCCGCTCCGCGCCCACAGACGGCACGCGAGCGTTTGGTACAAGAGCCAGCCGTTCGTCAACACGTTGAGAGACTGGTCGGGCGTGTCTACTTGCACGGCGCCGAGGGTGCGCGTCCAGTGCTGCCAGACCATTTCGAGCGCGCTGCGCGTCGCGGCAGATCCCCGAAAGCGGCGCACCAGGTTCCGGGCGTCTTCGGCGTCCCG
>JBKJZK010000502.1:0-3951 GCA_046715215.1 Nitrospiraceae bacterium | reverse complement strand
ATCGGCTGCAGGATCAGGAAGAAGAAGGAGGTCTCGGCCCCATGCCCAAGGCCGAGGAGGTCTCCGATGCCACGAGCGTTCTGTTCAAGGGACGCGTGACGGATCCCATCCCGGCGGAGTTGGAGCCTGAGGATATCTCGATATCACCTCTGTAAACCGCAGGCGGAGACCCGGATCTTGTATCGCTGAGACATGGGACGATGCTTCAGCCAGTACGACCTCGGAGACAGTGGAGTCGCCATCAATGGGGGGTGTCGTGGGAGAAGCCGCTGGACGTGAGGGGATCTCGCCCACGCGCAACACGATGTCGGTGACGAGTTCCCCGCCGGCTACCGTGTTGAGTTTGTGAATAAGGGTCGGCTTGAGGAACGTGAGCTGGTGCAGCCAGACACTGTTGTGGACCAGAAGGTAGAGCTTCTTGTAGCGAATCTGGTCGGGCCAGGTATTCGACGCGATGGGTTCCCCGACGATGGAAACCCAGTTCCTGCGCAAGCGGCTTTCGAGCAACTTGGATTCAAGACCCAGGCGACGAGCCAAGCCTTCGAGGACGCTGGAGAAAGAATCGATGGAACCAAGTCCGCGCATGGCGACAGCATATCAAAAACCAGTTGGAAAGTCTGAAAGTCATCAAGTCAGGTCTCTGAAGACCTGAAGACATTAGGACTTGACGACGTTGAGACTCCCGGGGCGAGGCGGCCCGATGGTGCAGCAGCGAAAAGATAAGAGCGAAAAAGCCGTCGCTACTAATCGTAAGGCCTACCACGACTATTTCATTGAAGAGAAGTTCGAGGCGGGCATCATGCTCCAGGGTACGGAGGTCAAATCCCTGCGAGAGGGGCGCGTGAACCTACAAGATAGTTACGCCAGCGTGAAGGGCGGCGAGGTCTTTCTCCACCACTGCCACATCAGTCCCTACAGCCACGGCAATATCATGAATCACGAACCTCTCCGTACTCGGAAACTGCTCCTCCACCGCAAGGAGATCAATAAGCTCCTCGGCAAGACGCAACAGCAAGGGCTCACCCTCATCCCGCTCCGCATCTATTTCTCCAAGCGGGGGCATGCCAAGGTCGAACTCGGGTTGGCCAAAGGCAAGAAGCAGCATGACCGCCGGGAAACCATCAAGACGCGCGAAGCCAGCCGCGAAGTGGAACGGGCGATGAAAGAGAGAAAGTGAGAAGCGAGGCAGTCTCGGATCGCCCTGTGCTCCCGGAGCGCGCGCCCTCGGAAGGGCCTCGGTCGACGGGCGCAGTTGGGCAATCCTAAGCTGCCTCGCTGCAAGAGTGGTGGAGTGGAATCTGCCGCGCGCACGATCAGAATGTGTTGAAACCACAACAATTTCTACGGACATTGGTCAGAGGAGTTCTTCCGCTCGGACAGGGCCTCGTGCTGGACCCATTTTGTGGTACTGGATCGACGCTTGCTGCGGCTGAAGCGGTGGGGTATGAGAGTATCGGGATTGAAAAAGACCCGCATTACTTTGAAATGGCGAAAAAGGCCTTGCCCAGGTTAGCCGTATTCAAGAACGGCAGTAATCATCTTTTGAGCTTGTAAACCCAACTCTTCCTCAGCTTCTCGATACCGCTCTTATGCAACGTGGCTGTATGGGCACCCAGCTCCCCCCGCGCGGTTTGGCACTTACTCTAACTAGATGATGTTAAACAAGAAATGTCTTCTGCCGCTCATCTTGAAATTTCCCACTTGACTTAGTCCTAACTAACTATTATATTTGGTCAGCCTGAGAAACGTGTGGGAACAGATTCTCATGATGCAATGAATCTCTGACTGGCGCGGATGTGATATGAAAGCGGCCTTCCAAACTGATGATCCGTGGACCGGCCTTGCTCTGTGACTCACCCTCGGGTTGGTGATGTTACGAGTATCATCGCTTGGTGATCGGCATCGGCCTCGCGCTCCTTGTCACTGGCGCGGGGAAGTGGTCGGTTGATAAGGTGATTGCGGAGCGAGTGCGTGTGTGATTCGCACCCGATGAATTTTATGGAACAGAACATGGCCACGACACAGACACTTCGATTGATCGCGAATGATGAGCGAGGGAGAACCGGAGTCATCCCGCGTCATTCGGTGGCGACCGATGACGACCTGTTGGATGCCTATTCGCAGACGGTGATCACCGCCTCTGGAGAGGTCAGTCCGGCGGTCGTGAACATTGAGTTCGGTGATCGCAGAGGAATCACGAGGTCAGGATCGGAGGAGCGTTCCATAATAAATAGGGCGAACACGAACCCCAATCCCAGGTAGCTGAGGCTGCGCCTGGCGAGAGACGGAGAAAGAGAGGCTCACAATGAGAGACACGATAGAGACAGTCAATGTAAAGAAGACCGACCTGGCGAAGGTCTACCAACCGGGTTCTCAGCACGTCGTCGGAGACGGGTTTCACGTGCGGAATCTGTTTCCCAGCAACGACCTGGATCGTGAATTGAGCCCGTTTATCATGCTGGATTATGCCGGTCCCACGTTCTATTCGGCGACGGACACACCACGAGGTGTCGGCGAACATCCACACCGCGGCTTCGAAACCGTCACCATCGTCTACCAAGGCCTTGTCGCGCACCGGGACTCGGTCGGGAACTCCGGTCTGATCGGGCCGGGCGATGTGCAGTGGATGACCGCAGCCTCCGGGATCGTGCACGAAGAGCTGCACGAGAAGGAATGGGCCAAGCGTGGCGGGACACTACAAGCGATTCAACTATGGGTGAATTTGCCCAAATCGTCCAAGATGTCCGCTCCAGGCTATCAAACGATTCTGAGCGATCAGATTCCAGTCATGCAGCTGGACGGAGGAGCCGGTTCGCTTCGTGTGATTGCTGGGTTGGTGGGAGGGGCAAAAGGCCCGGCCAAGACGTTCACGCCCATCGAACTGTATGATTTGCGCCTGCGCGCGGGGCATTCGATGCCGTTGCAGATCCCACACGGTTACAACGTCGGTCTGTTGATCCTCAGTGGTCAGGTATCCGTCGAGGGATCGCACAGGTTAACGGAGGCCGAACTGGCTGTCTTTGTCTCGACAGGAGAGCCGGTGACGATCATTGCAAAGGAGGATGCCACGATTCTGGTGATGGCAGGCGAAGCGATCGATGAACCAGTGGCTCGTGATGGACCATTCGTGATGAACACGAAAGCCGAATTGGTCCAAGCCGTGAACGATTATAACGCCGGCAAAATGGGACACTTGGCAGGACGCTGAAAAAGCCCGCCAGCGTCGTTCTCGCCTCGAAAGCATCCTCAACGTAGCCAGGGGCTACGCCTCCGGTGCTTCCGTCGGCTGCGGCCTTGCTGAACGGTCTTTTTGAGCATCCTGCGGGACAGGGTAGCAAAGGAATCTATGATGCAAATCGACATCTACTCCGACATCGTCTGCCCTTGGTGTTACGTCGGGAAGCGCCGACTCGATCGGGCATTGACCTCGGTTGGCAGGGACGCACATGTGACATGGCGTCCGTTCCAATTGAATCCGACAATGCCGCTGGATGGAATGGATCGGACCAGCTATCTGAAAGCCAAGTTTGGAAGCATGGAGGCCTTCGGCCGGATGGAAGAACAACTCCTCGCTGCCGGTGCAGATGAACAGATTCCCTTTGCTTTTGAGATGATTCGACGGACGCCAAACACCTTTGCGGCCCATCGGCTGGTCTGGTATGCAGCACAGCAGGGGAAACAGGACGAAGTGGTGGAGACACTCTTTCGTGCGTATTTTCTCGAAGGCAAGAACATCGGTGATGTGAAGGTTCTTACAGAGGTGGCTGCCGACGTCGGACTGGATCGAACAGAGACAGAAGGGTTTCTGGCGAGCGAGAAAGGCATGGTTGAGGTAAAGGGCGAAGAAGCAGTCGGTCGTCAGTTGGGCATTCGCGGAGTACCCCATTTCGTCTTCAACGGCAGCACCTCAATCTCTGGCGCGCAGCCTCCCGATATCTTTGTGTCTGCCAT
>JBKJZK010000501.1:0-12126 GCA_046715215.1 Nitrospiraceae bacterium | reverse complement strand
CGCCAGCGGCAGTGCCGGGTAGCTATGTCCGGTAGCGATAATCGCTGAAAGCATCTAAGCGAGAAGCGTGCCTCAAGATAAGCTCTCCCGGGGTGTATGCCCCCTAAAGACCACTTGTAGACTACGTGTTTGATAGGCTGGGTGTGGAAGGCCCGTGAGGGCTGTAGCTGACCAGTACTAATCGGTCGTGCGGTTTAACATCATCATCTTTGCTCCTGATAGACATGGTCTGTGCGACGAGCCCTCGAACGGCTCGTCGCGAGTTTTGAGTTATAAGTTCTGAGTCTTGAGTTGGCACTTTTTAGACAACTCAGCACTCAGAACTTGAAAGATGTTCCCGGTGGCCTTACCGGAGGGGCCACACCCGTTCCCATCCCGAACACGGAAGTTAAGCCCTCCAAGGCCGATGATACTGCTGCTGTGAGGCAGTGGGAAAGTAGGACGCTGCCGGGTTACAAAAAGAGCCTGCTCGAGCAATCGAGCAGGCTCTTCTCTATTGTCCTCCGACAGCGTCCGGAAGAAAGTCGATGGGGTTTATCCGGCGACGTTGATTACGATACGACGATGAAGAATCACCGGCACGCGCAAGCCCACGGGACAGGGGCCTGTCTTGGCAGCCCGGGGCTGGGAGGGTGAAACATTTGGACCTTCTGCCAGGTTACAACAAAGGCCCGCTGATCGAAAGGTCAGCAGGCCTTGTCATTTCTAGGGGGATGGCAGGCAGCCTGGTTCATCTCCCGTGCGCGCAGAACGCGCACGATAATACGGTGCTCGTTCGATGCGCGCAGTTGGAGACGAATCCAGGCCGCCCTGCCAATACGCAATACGGAGAAAGACCGCCTGCTGGCTTTCACCAGCAGGCTTTATGATTTACAAGACAGCCTTGGGGAGAGATTGTAGCCGGTCGTTATTCGCTGTCGCATGGCGACCCGCTTAGGGAAGCAAGTCTGGGGATGCCGAGGTTAAAAGTTGACACTGGGGTCGTTGAAAAGTAGCCTGAGCTACTTTTTCTGTGTTGGCTGGAGTTATGGTGAGCTAGCGTGATCACGGAGAAAATCTCGACGTGGTGCTGCATTGCGGCGGTGGGCCGGCAGGGATGCTGCTGGGCCTGCTGTTGGCCAACGCTGGCGTATTGTGAAAGTAAGGTTGAGTTGACGAGGAATTGTCCATGAAGAAGGATTATTGGCTTTACGGATTAGCCATTCTGACTGGAACTGTGGTGTGGGTTGTCGTATCCACTGTCTCCGGCAGGAGAGAGGCGTGGGATTCCCCGTGGTATTTTCTCATTGGCACTCCGGTGGTCTGTGTCGTATCTGCCGTACTTGGCTTTATTGAGCCGAGCAGGCCGTGGCGATGGGGGGTCGCTCCTCTTATTGGCCAGTTTTTCTGGATGCTGTCCACCCAAGGGCCGGGTAATCTCTTGCCACTTGGGGTAGTGGTGTTCGGTATACTCTCCGTGCCATCGGTCATTACGGCACAGATCGGCGCATTCTTTGGAAACAAGCGTGCGAAATAAAATGACGCCTCATGCAGTGTACTGGCCGGTTGCCGCGTTCGTGATCAGCTTCTTCGCCGTGGGTTTTCCCTGTTGGCAGATCCCTAGGCGAAGGTCTCGCTACCGAAGACCGACACAACCGAATTGTACCGCGATGATCCCCCTGGCAATTGGCATCCAAATGGGGGATTTGGGAGAGCATTACCGTCGGCGCTGTGGTATCAGTTTCCCCCATGCTACCTCCAATCCCTTCAGGCTGGCGATCCTTGCTCAAAGTAGAGACGCGCAAGCCCTATTATCGCGCGCTCGATGCGTTTCTTGAAAAGGAGCTCGCCGGTGGGCAGACGGTTCTGCCGGCCTGCAAGGACATCTTCAACGCATTAGCCTTAACATCGTATGACCAGGTCCGCGTGCTGCTAGTCGGCCAGGATCCCTATCCAACCCCTGGTCATGCGCATGGCCTCTGTTTCTCCGTGCAACCCACTGTTCGGCCTCTGCCGTTCTCTTTACGAAACATCTTTCGGGAACTCCAAGATGATGTTGGATGCCAGATCCCCAATAACGGGTATCTGAAGCCCTGGGCCAAACAGGGCATCCTCATGCTCAACACGGTCCTCACGGTCCGGGCGCACAAGGCCCATTCGCATCAGGGGCGCGGCTGGGAACTATTCACCGATCGCATTATCGAATTGGTTGCTGCGAAGCAGACGCCGGTGGTTTTCGTACTGTGGGGACGTGAAGCCCAGAAGAAGCGGGCGTTGATCACGCAATCGCACCATACTGTAATCGCCTGCGCACATCCCTCCCCCTTGTCAGTCAGAAAGTTTTTCGGATGCCGGTGCTTCTCGCACATCAACCGAGACCTTGCCGATGGCGGGTTACCTCCGATTGTCTGGCAGATTCCAGATGTCTGAGCAGGATGCTGAAAAAGCCCGCCAGCTTCGTTCTCGGTTCATCGAAATCCTCAACGTACCCCTGAGGGTACGCCTCCGGTTTCGATTCGCCTGCGGCCTTGCTGGACAGCCTTTTGAGCATCCTGCAAGATTGTTACCCTGTTGGGCTATACGTTCTAACTAATGAAGTTCTCGCACGCTGAAATTGTTGTACCGCAGTCTGCGATACAGGGCACGCTGCTTCGCACCGAGGTGCTCTCGTGATCGAGGAAACGATGAGAGAGGGGAGATGAGCCGCATTCCGAAAGCGATTCTCTGTTGGAGTAGTGGGAAGGATAGCGCCTGGACGCTCCACGTGCTGCGTCAGCGGCATGAGGTAGAAGTCGTCGGACTCTTGACGACAATCAATGAAGTGCACGACCGTGTCGTCATGCACGCGGTGCGTGTGGCGCTGCTTCAGGCGCAGGCAGAGGCGGTGGGATTACCCCTGTGGACCGTGCCGATCCCCAGCCCCTGCAGCAATCAACAATATGAAATGGCTATGGGAACGGCGATACAAAGAGCGCTTGCCGCTGGTGTGAGCGTGATGGCGTTCGGCGATCTCTTTCTGGAGGAGGTGCGCCGGTATCGGGAAACGCAACTCGCGGGAACCGGTCTGGCGCCGCTCTTTCCGATCTGGGGTTTGTCCACGACGTTCCTTGCGCGCGATATGGTTTCGGCGGGCCTCCGGGCACGTATCACCTGCGTGGACCCGAAACAAATTCCCGCATCTTTCGTGGGACGCGAGTTCGATGACGCGTTGCTGGCGGATCTGCCCGCAAGTGCCGATCCTTGCGGAGAACGTGGCGAGTTTCACACCTTCGCCTATGCCGGTCCCATGTTCCGCCATTCTGTGCCGATTCAAACCGGTGAGATCGTGACACGAGACGGGTTCGTCTTTGCGGATCTTCGTTGAGTCATCATCTCGGCAAAGAACCCATGGGGAGTGTGGCTGATCACCTGTAGCAGCCGCGCCGGGAAATTGCAGCAGGGAACGAAGCGAGGTCCCGACTCTTCTCCGAGGTGTGTATCCCCTCGGCCGATGACTGGTCAGACAAGAAAATTATTGCTCCATGATATCCAGTCGTTACAGCCAGCTCCTGTCTCCCGCTCATTGACTCTTCGCTCTGTGCCCTGTAGGGTGGGTATGACGTACTGAGCCACGTCGACTGTCCCATCTCTCGCACAGCACTCCCTCCCACGCCCCCGTGCGTCTGATTCTCCGGTCTCCGCCGCTGCTACGCCAGAGTGCTCATTGGTTGCCGCAGTTTCTGTGGCCCGCTACTGCTGTCTCTGACGAGCGCAGTACTCGTGGGCAGGATCTGCCATCACACCACGTAAGAAAGGAGTGCCAAATGAATCAAGAGCAATTCAGAGCGTTTTGGATCCAACTCAAAGCCCCACTCAAAGCCAAGTGGGAGAAGATTACGGATGCGGATCTTCTGGAGATCGAGGGGAGCCTGGCTATATTCACTGCTGTGCTGGCGAAGCGATATGGCACAACCCAGAATGGCGAGGTCAACACCTGGGCCAACCGACGCTACTCCCATTGGTCCGGGAACTATACTAGTAAGTATGCAGATCCGGCAAAGGTAGCCTGAAGAACCGCCCGGGCTGATCGCCCAGTGAGAGGGTGCCTGATATGCAGGCCCGCTTCGTGAAGAGCGCAACATCGAGAACCCTAACGAAGAATTAGGAAAGGACCCGGTCATGAAAAAGATTGTGATCAATAAGAGCTACGACAAGTTTTCGGTGAGTCACGAGGCGTTTCTACGATTGCGTGAACTGGGCCAGCAGGACGCGCTCAAGGAAACGGATCTTGGAGCCTACTGGCCCGACGCGGCGACGCCGAGAGAACCGAGCCTCAATCAGTGCGGAAAACTGATCCCGCGCGACGATTTGAAGCTAGCCCAAGTCGTGGAGGAACTCGGTGGGGCTGCCAATGGCCATGGCGCAGAGTTGCGGGTGGTCGCGATCCCGGACGATGTCCGGTGGGAAATTAGCGCCGTGGGTGGGATGGAGCACGTCAGCGAAGTCCACCGGACCTCGGCTTAGGAGCCTGTCCGACGTTTGACCGTTCTACTGCGGAGAACGATCTGCGACCATCTGCGTCGTTCTCGGCTAGAAAAATCCTCAACGTATTCCAGCGAATACGCCTCCAGTTTTTCCAGGCCTGCGGCCTCGCATTTGACCGTACCTCCTTCGGCCTCGTCGCGAATGGCAATGTCTGCAGACTCCTAGGCCCGCATCATTCACGAAGGTTCCTACTGCAACCGCCGATACGCCACTGCGATAAGCCTGACGGCGGGCGGGCTCGCCACTCAGTTGGTCAACATACTTTTCAAGTATGCTTCCTTCCCTCGCAGCTCCACGCGCTCGTCGCGCGTGCGTCTCGGCGGTTTCGTCACGAACCCTCGTGAATAATACGGGCGTACAGCCTGAGGTCGAGCGCCTGCTTGCATGATTGTGATAGTCAGCGCGGGCTAGGATGAAGTCTCCCAGCAGCCACGGCCTGTGCCGCCGGAGGACTTCTTCAGCACCCTGCTACTCGTAGTCTACGCGCATGAGACAGAGTCCATGAGGAGGGGCGGTCTGGCCTGCTGCAGACCGGTCCCGAGCCTGCAGGACCTCTGTGAGACTGTTGGGAGTCCGTTTGCCCAGCCCCACTTCGACCACGGTTCCAACCACCGCGCGGACCATGTGCTTCAGAAACCGGTCGGCGTAGGCCTCAATGAGGATCTGGTCGTCGTGGCGGATGACAGCAAGTCGTTGCAGATGGCAGATGGGATTACTGTTGTCCGTGAGGCTTCCTTCGAATGAGGAAAAGTCCTGTAACCCGATCAGCGTTGCTGCCGCCTGTTGCATGGTAGCCTCATTCAGTGGCTTGTAGATATGCCAAACGAATTCGCGATCGACGGTGGGGCGGGCTGGACGGTGGAGGATCCGATAGGTGTAGAGTTTGCCTCGTGCATCGTGTTGGGCATGAAAGCGGGCGTCCATGAGGGTGGAGGAACGAACGGCAATGTCTTTCGGTAGCACGGCATTAAGCCCCCGCATCCAGTTAGACGCGGGCCAATCCCGGTTCGTGCGAAAGCTCGCGACTTGTCCGAGCGCATGCACCCCGGAATCAGTACGGCCTGCGCCGATGACGGATACCGTGGCCTGGCTGACCTGGTGAATGGCTCGTTCGATGGCCTCTTGGATCGTGGGGTGATCGGGCTGGCGCTGCCACCCGGCGTAGCAGGTCCCATCGTATTCCAAGACTAACTTGACCGTAGGCATCGACGTGGGGGATAGAACAGTGCAGAGGTCATCGCGTGGCGAGGTTCGCAGAGGCGAGGAAGGTCTTGACGCCTTCCATGAGTGCTTCTGCCACGCGCGTGGTGAAGAGACCGGTTCGGAGCAGGTCTTCTTCAGCAGAGTTCGAGATATAGGCAATTTCAGCCAGGATGCTGGGCATGCTGGTGAAGCGGAGCACATAGAAGGGCGCGGTCTTGACCCCATGGTCCACCAGGGCGTAGGGGTCGGTCAGGTTGGACACCATGGCCTCCTTGGCGGTCCAGGCGAGTTCAAGGGATGCTTCGATCTTCTTCGACGTCAGGAGATCGGCGACGAGATATTCCCATCCCACGCCGGTGCTATTGAGCGGGGTTCCATTTTCACGGGCCGCTACTTCGAGCGCTCGTTGATCCTTGGCCTCCCCGAAGTGGTAGATTTCAATCCCCTTCACGGAGCGTTGTGGGTGTGAATTCACATGGATCGACACGAAGAGATCCGCCGCTTGCCCATTGGCAAACGCCGCCCGGTCTTCTAACTCGACGAACTGGTCCCGCTCACGGGTCATGAGGACGCGGACTCCTGGCTGCCTGCTCAAGAGATCGCGCAGTTTCAATGCGACCTTCAGCGTAATGTCTTTTTCTTCCGTCCCACGCTGCCCACGTGCCCCAGGATCTTTCCCGCCGTGCCCTGGATCGATCACGATGGTCTTAAATGACTTGGCTCGCGGCTGAGCAGGCTGCGGAGGAGTGGGGAGTGGAAGTCCTAGGCCGGGTGTTGATTCCACAGGCGGAGCTGCCGGCGGTTCGCTGGGAGGCACCACATCGATGACAAGGCGATAAGGATTCGCCAACGTGAGCAACTTGTAGCTCTGAAATGAGCCAGTCGGGAGAGAGACCTCAACAGATCGTTCAGATGACTGGGTAATGATAAACGGCTTGGCAATCCTACCGGCTGTAAGCTTCGTCTTGGCGGCTGGGCTCAAGGTGGCGTTGGGAATTTCGATGGTCACCCCCTCGGCTTGGAGTTGTGGATGTTTGCTGGGGCGGGCCTTCGCGTCAAGATCCAGCACGAGCCTCGTCAAGCCCGGCGAGCTGGCTGTCCGTAGGTTCTGTATCGTCGTCAGGCCGAGCGCAGTGGGAGACAGGTGTACACTGGAGGTGCGAGACCGCTTGGGCTTGGCAGGAGGCTCCTGACGGGCCGCACTCGTTACCGCAAATGCCTGGCTAGCGTGAAACAGATCGAGGGCATGCCCAGAGAGGTCGAAGAGTCCGACCAGGAAGGCGAGGGTTAGGATGCGCCACAGGGCTGATCGCATGGGTGTTCACTGCGTGTGATGAGATGGGATATACAGTTTTTCTCAGATGCTTGTGCCGTTGTCAAGAGGATTGGCCGTACTCACGCGAGACGGAACCAATTGACAGTGAACGGTGCGAGCAGTAGGGTCTCAAGTCAATGGCACTCCACCTGATCGTCGATGGCTATAATCTCTTGGCTCAGACGGGTCGGATCGGTGCAGGGACGAGCCTGCACTCCGAGATGGCGCGCGAGGCCTTGTTGCGTGACCTCGGGGCGTATCGTCAACGAAAATCCCATGCGATCACGGTGGTCTTTGACGGGTGGCAACAGGGGTGGGGCACGGAACAGCGGGAGCATCGGCTCGGTCTTGAGATTATCTTCTCTCGACGGGGAGAAAAAGCCGATCAGGTGATTCAACGTCTGGCTGCCGAATTTGGGTCCGCTTGCGCGGTGGTGAGTTCCGATCGTGAGATTATCGACTTTGCGCGGGCGCAGGGGGCCTTTGTGATGAAGGCTCAGGAGTTTGTCGGGAAACTGCGCGAGGGGCCGAACTCGACCGGCGTATCGGCACACAAAGAATTAGATACGGGGGAGGATCTTCGACCGAAGCGAGGTCCGGGGAAGCGCGGGAATCCGCGGAAATTGCCCAAGGCGCTGCGGCAGCGCAGCCGGCAGCTCAAGCGATTTTGAACAGGCGTTTCGCGTTCTCGGTCGTCATGCATCCGATGGTCTCGACCGACATACCTGGCGCATCGGCGTGAAGCTCTGCCAGCTTTTGCGCGACGAAGGACACGTAGGCCGGTTCGTTTCGTGTGCCTCGGTGAGGAATGGGTGTCAGGTATGGGCAGTCGGTTTCGATCAGGAGGCGGTCCAACGGAGTGGTTTTCGCGATGTCTCTGAGCATCGTCGCGTTCTGAAACGTGAGAATCCCTGAGAACGAGAGATAAAACCCTAAGTCCAGCGCCTCTTTCGCCAGCCACGCATCCCCTGAGAAGCAGTGAAAGACCCCGCCGATTTCTGACGCGCGTTCCTCTTTCAGAATTGCCATCGTATCGTCTTGGGCCTCTCTCGTGTGAATGATCACCGGAAGTCTCAGCTCGCGTGCGAGCTGGATCTGTTCGCGGAATCGCTCGCGCTGTTCCTTCGGTGACGAATGATTGTAGTGGTAGTCGAGACCGATCTCGCCGTAGGCGACCACTTTTTTGTTCTGTGCCAGCCGACGGAATTCGTCGTACCAGCCATCGAGGATATACTTCACTTCATGTGGATGGACGCCGATAGAGGCATAGACGAACGGGTGTTGCTCGGCCAGCGCGACCGCCGCATGGCTGGTCGCCAGATCGCAGCCGATGGTGACGAAGGCTTCGACGCCGGCTTCCCGGGCGCGAGTAATCATCGCCCCGCGATCCTCATTGTAGCGGGCATCGTCCAGATGGGTATGCGTGTCGAAGAGCATGAGGGTCTCTTGGTAGGGGTCGATCGCGCTGAAGACCGAGGCTCTTCTAGCAGGCGACGGGAAAACTATTGTGGCACGCTAGAACTTCGATGGTCCGCACGTGTGGCACAACAAGAAAACACTCCCGCAGGATGCTCAAAATGGCCGTCCAGCAAGGCCGCAGCGAGCGAAGAGCCGAGGGTACCCTCTGGGGCGCACGGTGCGACGAATAAGGAGCACCACGTCTGTGCGCGCCACCGAGTTAGTGCGGCGGCCGGGTCCCCGTTGAGGGTCTGAACGATGCGAGAACGCTGCGGGCGGACGTTTTCAGCATCCTGCTAGACCGGCTTGGTCACGATCATGTTGGCCAGTTCGGAGAGCAGAGCTTCGGTTTCTTCCCAGCCGAGACAGGCATCTGTGATGGAGACGCCGTGGGCCAGCGCTTTCCCCTGCTGCCAGGTCTGCTTGCCGGGACTCAGATTGCTTTCGAGCATCAGTCCCATGATGGATTGTCGGCCATCGTGGAACTGGCGGAGGACTTCGTGCGCGACCATACCCTGGCGCCGATGGTCTTTACCGGAGTTGTCATGCGAACAGTCGATCATGATGGGACGAACGATACCCTCGCTCGCTACAACGGCCTCTGCGCGGGCCACGTGTTCAGCCTCATAATTGGTTTTGCCGCCACCGCCACGCAGTACGATATGACGGTCGTGGTTGCCGGTGGTCTTGATGATGGAGGTGAGCCCATCGGCGTTGATGCCTAGAAAATGATGAGGCTGCTTCGCGGCGACCATCGCATTCCAGGCCACCTGAAGATTACCCTCTGTGCCGTTCTTGAAGCCGACCGGCATAGACAGCCCGCTGGCCATTTCCCGGTGCGGTTGGCTTTCGGTGGTGCGGGCGCCAATGGCGACCCAACTCCAGAGATCGGCGATGTATTGGGGGGACACCGGGTCCAAGGCTTCAGCTGCGCAGGGAATCCCGCGTTTGTTGATGTTGAGCAGAATCGTTCGGGCCAACTCCAGGCCCGTTCCGATATCGCAGGTGCCGTCCAGATGCGGATCGTTGATCAGGCCTTTCCATCCAACCGTTGTACGGGGCTTTTCAAAGTAAGTGCGCATGACGATGAGCAACCGGTCACGCAACGCATCGGCCACTGGTTTCAATCGGTCGGCATACTCATAGGCGGCCTCAGGATCATGGATCGAACAGGGTCCGACGATCACCAGTAGACGCTCACGATCTTGGCCGTGCAGAATGCGATGAATGGCATCCCTGGTTTCAACTACCAGCGCGCCGGCTTGGTCGGTAATCGGTAGTTTTGACTTGATTGTTCGCGGCGAGGGCAGCGGCTTGATTTCAATGATGTGCTGGTTATCGAGTGGTCTCTGCATGGTCCTGCCTTCTCACCTAGGAATCGCCTTTTAATAGTGTAGCTTGACGGGGCGATATGCGCTCGGAGGGGTAAAATATATCGTATATTAAAGAAAATATCTACTTGAGGAATCATCTGGCGGCTGGAGATGCTCGGATGGGTGCCTTAACCCGCAGTATTCACGAGCACTTCTACTGCAATCGCCGATTCGTTGCTACGACGGGCCTTCGGACGGCGGGCTGCCCCCTCAGACCCTCACCGTTGGGGACTGACGCCCTTCTTTTCGGCGCCTGTCCCAACGGGACAGTAACCGCCGCAGACGGCGGGGCCAGTCCCTTGGGCTCCACGCGCCGGTCTCGCGACGCGGCTCAGCGATTTCGCGACGAACCGTCATGAATAATGCTGCTTGATTCCGTTGTTTGACAAGTCGTGAACGCCTATGTTACGTAGCTCGCCCTTAATGACTCTGCGCGCTTCCATACTACGTCTGCCCTGCTTTTTTCGGGGCACTATGGCGATCGGCCTTGTCCTCCTATTGCTCGCCATTGCGCCGTTTGCAGTGGCGCAGGATGTTCATCACGAGTTGGCGGCGGCTGACCATGATGGGCACGAGCATTCCGACACCGACCTCTGCCAGTGGGTACAGCATCACACGGCCGGATCCTTTGGTGTTGGTATTCCTCTCTTCACGGCACAGGAACTCGTTACCCTGCTGGAACTTCCAGCGGACTCCGTTCTGCTTTCCTTCGGAGTATCCACGCCTGGTCCTTCTCGCGCCCCTCCTCGCAACTAGTCACGTCGTTTCTATTCACGCCATTCTTCCAGGGTTGTCCTCGGACTGCCCGCTAGAGAGACGTGGTGCTTTTTTAACGCGTGATTGTTGGGGGACTTCATGCGACCTATATGGTGCCAGCTCTTTTTTCGAATGGCATGTCTCTGTGTCTGTCTGAGCTTTCTTGATCAGGGTCGTGCCGCAGCGGATGAGCCCAATATCATTTCCGGATCGGTCCAAAGTCAAAATCTTCGTCGGGTGAGGCAGGTGGTCATCGAGGTAAAGAATCAAGAAGGGACGTTGGTGACGACCGGCGTCTCGGATGATGCCGGCGAGTTCAGAATTCTCGTCCCTGCCGATGGAACCTATTCCGTCAGCGCCATACAAGATATCTATCGGAGCGAATATATTGTGCTGAAGATCGGGACCGAGGCGCCCGACCCCATCACCTTGACCTTGTCCAAGAGCAAGGTCATTGCACTTGAAGTGCGGTCGCCTCTCGCACCGATTCAATATAAGGCTTCGAGCGAGACCTACCCAGTGAGTCGCAAGGACGTTGAAGAATTACCGCGCGGCAACAATGTCGAGTTACAGGACGTGCTTCTTACGGTCCCGAGTGCTGTCTATGGTTCGCTCAAACAAGTCCATCTACGGCAGGATCATGCCAATCTTCAGTTGCGAATCGACGGTGTGCCGATTCCAGACACCGTATCATCCACCTTTTCCGATGTGATCTCTCCGCGGGCGTGGGAACGGGCGGATATCATTCTCGGCGGCATGGAGGCGCAGTATGGAAACAAGACAGCTGCGGTGCTGGATATCACGACCAAGAGCGGTACAAAGCCAGGATTCGGGTCTGTCCAAATGTTCGGCGGGTCGAACCGGACGATCAATCCGTCGCTCGAATATGGAGGCACGATCGGCGAGAAGTTTCGGTTCTACGTGCTGAACAGCCATACGGCAACGAATCGCGGCATCGAGCCGCCGACGCTCGGGCATTCGATTTTTCACGGGCAAAGCGAGCGGAATCAGACGTTCATTCGCGGCGACTATCAGTTCGACAATTCGAATAACTTCTCGTGGGTACTCCTGAACTCCGTGGCGAAGTATCAGATTCCGACCAGCCCTGGCCAAGAAATCGATCCGAGCGGGCAGGTGTTGCCGCTGCTCCGGGCGAGCCGGCCTGGATTCACCCCGGTGGCGTCCCAGGCCATCGACGAAAACCAAAAAGAGAATAACCAATACGGGCACATGGTCTGGCGGCACGATGTGAATAGCGCCAGCTTTTTCAGCCTTTCCGGATATGCCCGCCAAACGCGGGCCACGTTTCGGACGGATCCGTTCAATCTCCTCGTCTACACCGCAGATCCGACTGAGCCATTCTCCGCCGGGAGCCAGGACCGGAACGCCTATTCGGGTGGAGTCCGACTGGATTACACCTATATTCCGAACAAAGAACATGTGATTAAGACCGGATTCCATGTCGATCGAACGCAGACGGTGAACAAGACGAGACTGTTTACGTTCGCGGATGACGGA
>JBKJZK010000500.1:0-7168 GCA_046715215.1 Nitrospiraceae bacterium | reverse complement strand
ATCTCGTCCAGAAGCGCACGAGAAAAGGACGTTCGTTCTTTGCCTGCAGTAAGTACCCAGCGTGCGAATATGCCCTGTGGGATCGTCCCATCAACAAGACCTGTCCGACCTGTAGTGCCCCCTTCCTCATCGAGAAAGTCAGCAAGCAGGTTGGCCGCAGCGTCCAATGCCGCAACGAAGAATGCGGCTACCGCGAAGCAGGCTAAGTCCAACTGGATTCATCCTCCATTCCATCGTCCTATCTTCTATCCTGAAAACGGGACGCGGCATTCTTGTACCTCCGTCGCCGCTTGATGACCCTGCGAGATTGAGAACCAGTGTCGCCAATGATGAAAATCAAACTCAAGGAGACTCTATTGACCGAGTTGACGAAGGCCCCAGACGTGTTGATAATGAAACGAGGTGGAGTCTTTGACTGTGAAAATCTCTTGAACGAAAGCGCCCCTGAGGGCCTACCAAACTTGAGAAAGGAGAGAAACCATGAAAGCGAAAGAGGGCGTCGTCAACATCCTCAATAAGATCCTGACCGCAGATCTGACGGCCATCAACCAGTACTTTGTCCATGCCAAGATGTGTGAGAACTGGGGCTATGAACGACTCCATCACAAAGTGCGAGAGCGGAGCATCGCTGAGATGAAAGACGCCGATGAGCTCATCGGCCAAATCCTCTATCTGGATGGTGTGCCGAACGTCCAACGTATGAATACTGTGCAGGTGGGAGAAACTGTTCCTGAGCAGTTGAAGCTGGATTTAAAGGCCGAACAAGAAATGCTCACCTTGTTAAGCGATGGCGTGGTGCATTGTACAAAGGTGACCGACTTCACCACGCGGCACATGCTCGAGGAGATGGCCAAAGACGTGGACCAACATATCGATTGGATCGAAACGCAACAGGAAACGATCAAGCAGGTGGGGATCGAAAACTACCTGGCGGAACAGATTAAGAAAGAGGGAGCGTAAACACCACAGTCCCGTTCAGCACTACCCGTCTCTTACGAGCAACCGTCGACTCTGAGCCGCACGAAACAGACTGAGGTCGAGGTTGAGCGAAGACAGACTTCCTTTACCTCAGCCTAGACCTAAGCCTTAACCTTCAGGAAAGCTGGCGGACTTTTTCAGCATCCTGTTAGCTCATCCCTTTTCCCCGTGTTTTCCTGCCATCAGTGGCTGGTTCAACACCCACATCTCGTAGAGAGGGATTGCCATCATGATCAGAAAACCCACCGTCATGAGGGTATCGCCTGCCAGCATGGTTAAGACGAATATGGGAGAGATGTAGCTGATGAGCCAGGGAGAGAGCAGGTCCAATATCACCCCACCGAAAGAAATCCAGGTCGTGACGACTTTTAGCCGGCTGCCGGCGTTGGTGAGATAGAGCACATGTACTAGAATCATAAACACGACCGGCATCGTAAAAAGGTGGAAGTGGGTAATTTCTGCGAGCTCTCTGAACGACATCGGTTCGCCGAATGTAGCATCCGATCCCCGGTAATGATTAGCGATCCCTTGGGGCGACAGCCCTGTCATGCTGTGGGCCCAGAAAAATGAAAAGGTAAAGCCGGCCAGCATCAAGAAGAGAAAGAAGGTGTAAACCAGCCGGATGTGTCGATCTGAGTCGCGGAGACGGAAGCGGGTGTTGAAGTTGCGCATGATTGAGAATGTCGTCTACCCCTGTTAGTTTCCGAAGATGGAGCCGAAGATCCCCTTCTCCGATTTCCTTGTGGCCACAGTATTGCTGCCCAGCCCCACCGGTTTTAAATAGAATTCATCGACGAGGATGAGGACGCGTTTGACGCCGGCGCTGATTGACCGGACCGACATTGTGGCTCCACTGATGTTGATGATGTCTTTATTAATGCGGATGGGGTCAGACACCGTTTTGCCTTCATACTGCGCATTGAACCGTTTTCTTCCAACTTCGCTGCCTTTGGCCTCGCGAAACACCAACAACTCCACATCCGTACACGCACCTCTAGTATCGACCCCGACCATGTAGGTCATGTGCTTGTGTTTGCCGATGGTATTGTGGACCATAGTGTAACCGTCGATCTTGTCGCCGGTTTCGCCGAGATACAATTCAAATGATTCTTCCGGGAATTTCCAGCCGATGCGCTGCTCGATCACATCCTTCTTCTCCTGGCTCAGGCGAATAACTTCTTTGCGAATTCGTTCCGACTTGGGAAGCATGATCTTGACCGCGTCTTCCTCCGTCATGAAGACTTCCGCATGATTTATCTCTTCTGTGGTGAGGTAGCGTTTGAGTTCGCTATCCCAGATGCGCTCGGTGGCGAACACGTCAGTTGCCAATACAAGCCCGATCAATATCAGAAGTGAACTGAATCTTACGTGAGCGAACATCCGTGCTCCTTCAATTTGGCATCCAGGCGCCTTTGGATATCGTGCATCACCTCTTCTGAAGGGTCTGTTGAGGCCCAGCCAAAGAGGCGAGAGCCGCCTCGGAAAACCCATCGTTGCCGCTCTTCGACAAAGCTGATCTTTGTCACGTCGTCGAGCCGTTTCACTGTAAGAGTGATGCGAGACCGATCTTTACTATCCGGCAAGTCTCGTTGAAGAATACCAAAGTTCCGTCCTGGCATCGGGACTTCCAGCCAGCCAGTAACAATCAGGCCGGCATCTTTATCCTTCGTGTTGATCGCGCGATCTTTCACTGCCTTAAGGGCGGCTCCCCAGGCGTGGTCGTAACTGCACACGGCAAATCGTTGCTGCATGCTACTTAGGGACGCGCAGGCAGTCAAAACCCCGGTCATTATAAGAAGGCTGAGCCGAGTAAGACACATGGGCAAAACCCAATTCTTTATCTGGTGTGCTCCCCGCCATCCTGGTGGGGAGCACCAGCGACGTCTAGAAGTATGTTGCGGCTTGAATCAAAAACCCATTTCCATTTAGTGGGCTGTTTGCGTTGCCAAGGTCTCCGGCATTCACCAGACCTTGGGCATTATTTTGGGTGTTGAATTGCCAGTCGAATTTGAATACTGTGTCTTCGATCGGCCGAAAGTTCAAACCGAGCGTCAGCCGGCCCAACTCTCTTCGATTCCCTCTAGCATTCGACGCGTTTCGAGTGCGGTCGTCGGTGTCGGTGTCCACCTGTTCCCAGCGTACGACCGCGGTAAAGGTCGAGGCATCCGTGAAGTGGCTGGGCGCCCATTTCTTGAGTAACTCCGGCATGAAGTGATAGTTACCCTGAATGTAGTAACCTTGCATCCCTGCTGGCCCGATTCCGCTTCCCGCGACACCGGTCGCATTGTTATTGCTGATTCGAGACCAGGCAGACTCTCCAATGATTTCGAATGGGCCTCGCTGGAGAGTCCAGTCGAGCGCAAATATGCTGATGCGCCCCGCGCCGACTGCCCCGGCTGAGGGTTTGTATTGACCATGATAACCGGACCCGGCGACTTCGATGCCCAGCATCGGGCTGAAGGCCACGCGGCCCACAACGGCCTTGTTATCGTCACGGTCCCGGGAGACGCTCCCGCGTGCAGCTCGCACTCCCGCATCGGTGATTGCGCCTGCGGTCTGGCTCATGCCGTTGACCGCATAGACTTCATAGTCCAGCTTGGACCGGGAGGAAGGATAGAGGCTGCCATAGATGCCGGCCCCTGCTTCAAACCAGGTGCTGGGGATGATGATTCTGGATACCATCGGTCGATCCACGAGATCGTTCAATGGCGAGTCGTGCAGCAAGTTGAACTTGCCGACCGGCATCAGGAGGAGACCGGCACGTGTATTGATAGCCTCGTTGACTAGGTAGTCGATTTGTGCGAACTCAATCTGCATGCTACCGTCGCCGGTTTGCGGAGCATTTGTCCCTCCTCGTTCTAGCTCGATTTCTGTCGCGAACTTGATATGGTCGGTGATGTCCGCATAGATAAAGGGTACCAACCGTTGTTGACCGAATGAGTGACGGCTTGGGTTGTCCAGGTTTTGCCGAGAAAAATTGTTGTACATCACATCGACGTAGCCACCGACGATGGCTTTCGGCATGCTTAAGAACGGCTTGGCGTAGACCAGTTTTCCCGATCCAGTAGAACCGAATCCCAACTGGGTCTTCTCCTCGCCCTGCCGCTCTACCCGGACATCATTGATAGGTCCGGTGGGAATTGGGTATTGGACGGCGCCCGGTTGTCCCTCTTTCTTTTCCATGGTTCTTTCCATAGGACTTTCGCGCCGCTCATGTTCCTGCATCCGTTTGTTGACGGCTTCGTCGACTAGTTTCTGAATGTCCTCCGGGGTCATGTTTTCCGCCCAGACCGGCATGACCGGCAAGCTGGCAATGACAAGAGCCCCGAGGATTGACCGGATCTTCATCGGTATCCCCCACGGTGAGTGAGATGGTTGAGGTCTGACTCGGGACTCAATGGTCTCTGGCCTTCTTGAAGATTGAATAGTCCGCACAGAAGAACTGCGCGTCGATGCTTCGAATGCCTCCTTTCGTGAAACGAATCATGATGCAACGGTGCCCCATCCTTCGATGGAAGAGAAGGGGAGGACAACAATGCGTTTGCAGCGCTTGCACTTGAGCTCCAACCCTTGTCTGCGCACCTTGGCGATCAGTTGCCCACACTCGCAGCGGGTCTCGCCGCAGTCGGCGGAGTGACTCATAGGAGACGTCTTGCGAACCATTGGGAGAGGTTTCTCCATTCTAAATGAAATTGAGAACGATTATTAATATCCCAATCGATGCCAGAAAGTCAAGGCCTATCATGGCGCTCGACTCATCAAGGAAGGAATGCATTAGGCCTAGTCCTGTCCTAGGAGCTCAGGAAAATTGTTTGTGGCAAGGTGAACATTCAATTGCCCACATTTCTAGGACAATAGAATAATGCCAATAAGGATGCTCAAAAAGGCCGTCCAGCAAGGCCGCAGCGAGCGAAGGGGCGAGGCGTACGCTTCGGTACGTTGAGCTTCTGCGCGAAGCGAGAACGCCGCTGGCGGGCTTTTTCTGCATCCTGCTATAATTCGTCGCCTCTTTGGCGTAGGAGAGGGAGAGAGGAACGCGTGCATTCCAATTTGTTCAATCAGTCGTCTCGCATCCAGACATGTCTCCTGCCGCTGCTGTGTAGCGCCCTCGCTGGCTGTGTGGGGGTACCCCCTGGCCAGGAATCGGCCGTCGTTACCAGGGCCCAGATGCAGATGGGCACGCTGGTTAAGATTACGGCGGTGGCGCGGAGTGAGTCTATCGCGCAAGCTGCAGCGACCGCCGGGTTTGCCGAGATCCGTCGTCTGGAAAATATCATGAGCACCTGGATTCCAACGAGCGAACTTTCTCGCGTAAATACCTCGGCTGGCGTGATGCCGGTCCATGTAAGCCCAGAGACGTTGACGGTCGTCCAAGGTGCGATTCGGGTTGCGGAGATGACCGATGGCGGATTCAACATTGCCATTGGCCCGGCAGTAGATGCGTGGCGTGTGACCGAAGGCCAACGCATACCGACAGAGTCTGAGTTGGACGCTCTCCGTCCCTTGGTCGATCTGATGTCGGTTCATGCCGACGTGCGGGAGCAGACGATTTATCTCGGGAAAGCAGGGATGCGGATTGATGTGGGGGGAATCGCCAAAGGCTACGCAGCCGATCAAGTCGTCGAAGCGTTGCGGAGAGCAGGCGCTGTTGCCGGAGTCGTGGCGCTGTCAGGGGATATCAAAACATTCGGCCGGTTGCCCGGTGGGAAGATGTTTCCCGTCGGTATTCAGCACCCACGAAAAGATGGATCGGTGTTGGTCTGGATTGATTTGCAGGACGAAGCTATTTCTACCGCCGGGGATTATGAACGTTTCTTCGAGAGGGAGGGGGTCCGATATCATCATATTCTCGATCCGCGCACGCTCCAGCCAGCGCGCAGCTGCCAGAGTGTCACGGTGGTTGCCCGTGAAGGCATCTGGGCAGATGGGTTGGACACAGGGATATTTGTTATGGGCGCTGAATTGGGAATGCGGCTTGTCGAAGCATTGCCGGACGTGGAGGCCATCATCGTGGATGATGAAGGTCATGTCCATGTGTCCTCAGGGTTGCGGGATAGGATCCGCAAGCCCTGAAGCGGGAGGGCTGCGGGACGATCAGCCAGTCGAGCGGTGGAGGAGAGGGCGACGAACCGTCATGAATAATGTGGGCTAGCGGTCCAATCGATAACTCATTGGAATCTTAATCGTCATGCGCGGCTGTCCTAATGGACGAGATAAGTGGAACGGGGCTGCCTGCCGCAGGGTTTCAATTGCAGCCTTATCGAGACCGGGGTGTCCCGAACTCTGAAAGACTTCCACTTCACCGATGCTCCCATCTTCGTCGATCACGGCTTTCACCACGACTTTTCCCTCGGCTCGATCCATACGAGCCGAGGCGGGGTAGCGTTTCAATTCTTCCACACGCCGTAGAATCGTTTCAGAGAGCCATCCGTAGTCGAGCTTAGTCGGCGCGTTCGTTGGTGTCGGGGAGATGGCTGCCATCTGCGTTGGTGCCGGAGTCTGGTCGGATGGTGCGGTCTGTCCGAGGATTGCGGACGGCGCGCTCGATGGTGCCGTCTGGGCAGCAGATTCCGCAGAGGCTGCCACCGGTGCTTCGGCAGGTTTCACAATGGATGTGGCCTCGGCGACCGTCGGCGCCACAGTCTCATGTCTGCTTGGCTCGGCTTGTGTTGTCTGAGCCGCTGATTGCGAGGGAGCTGTTGGTCGCGTTGGGGCTGGTGCGGGAGGCTCAGTCACCACCGGGGTGACGGTCCGTTCAGAAATCAATGGAGTCGTCTGTTGCGCAAGCGGCTGGGGCGACGAGAGCGTCTGTGCCGGCGCAGTCTGCTGCACGTGGGGAGAGGGAACCGAGGTCGTCGACGGAACAGACTGGGCCGGAGCCTTGTTCGGGAATGCCGTTGGTTGAACTGACTGTGCCGGCGACACCATGGTGACGTTCCACTTGAACGGTTCGTCCTGCGGCGCAAGTTGGGTCTGCTTCACAAGCAGGATAGCTGCGAGAACCACTGTGCCGTGCTAGAGGACGGAGACGAGCCAGCCCTCGACGTGAGCGTCCTTATGGCCTCCGGAGCGATGTGGTCCAGCAGCGATCACAGTCGGATAACCTCCAGACTGACTTGTTGAAATCCCAACCCCCGCACTTCATCCACCACGGACACGAATCGTTCGAGCAAGGTGACTTTATCTGCCC
>JBKJZK010000499.1:0-3500 GCA_046715215.1 Nitrospiraceae bacterium | reverse complement strand
GAGGACGCTGCGGATCGTGACCGCACTAATCACGCTGTTGATGCCGGGAGCTGGTCCGCCCCCGACTAAGATACCGACGATCGTGCGAGGAGAATTCATGATGTGAGGACTCCTGTGATGTTAGCCTGCATGATTCATGAAGCTTCTGCTGCAAGCGCGGATACACGGCTGTGACGGGCAGTCTCGCCGTTCAGCCCTTCGACATACTGCACGAGTATGCCTCAGGGCTTCACGTCTCCGAGTGCCCGTCTCGCTTCGCGTCTGCACGCTTTCGCAACGAACCTTCATGGATCATGCGGGCTGATCCGAATTTCTCAAATACACCGACCATTAGACTAACGCGACGAGCACGGCAGACGCCTTGTACTCACGGCACTTGAACCTTCATCCGCACTCGACGAGAACAATGCGTTCACCGTTGACGCAGGGAAGTGAAAGCTGGTGAAGAGATGCCCTGCGGGGTGCACCCTCATGACACGATCGCGCCGCAGCCTCCCATAAATGCCTGCCGATTCCTATGGAATGAGTCAAGGAAGCGTTCGGACTCTCCCTCAAGCTTCTCCGCAACTTCCCGGCCATCATTTTAGTAAATTGTTCGTTGTTCGAGCGGAACTAGGGAGTTCCCCAGTTACACGTACGCCCGCTCGCTCTTATAAGCATTGCTCATATCATAAAGCTCAGCACATCGCTGCGGAACTGTTCCTTGTCCGGCGGACGAATGAATGAAAGAGGTGGCGTATGGCGCCTTCCGCGCCGATGAGAGAGGCGTTCATCGCACCGACGCTGCTCCCCTCGTCTGTTGTAGCTGCGGACTCATTCGAGACGAAACTGGATCAACCCCTCGTTTCGATCGCTGGGTGAGGCAGCGAACGTATCGCGAGACCCATGGCGTGAATCCGACCGAGGTCGCTCTCACGCACACCTACTGTCCGAAATGTTTCACGAAGGGCCAGGATACCATGCGGCAGTACTTCAGGGAGATCGGAACTTCGCCATGACCCTGCTCGCCGACTCCCCGGACATCGACTCCTCTCCCCCCGTCCTGCCCGACGCCCACCGATCGGCAGACCGGGACAGGGAGCCTCACAACAAGGCATCGGCTCCGCCTGGTGGATTCTGTCTGCGCTGCGGCGGATTGCTGGTCCCCAGTTACACGGCGTCTCTGGAGCGGGACGTCATGGGCAAACCGGTAACACTGTGGCGTTGTGTCAACTGCGGCGACTGCGTGGATTGCGACATCCTCGCCAACCGATGGAAGAGCCCTGGGCCTGCGCGTCAGCGCGCAAGACCACCGACAGGGCCTCAATACACCGGACGGCCGAGCGGAGTGGGCACAGGCATGACTCGGTGAGTAGTTCTTGAATGTGCCAATTAGGGAGGTCGCGGATCATGAGTCCACACAGCACATCGGATCAGCTCTGGTCGATCATCTTGGCAGGCGGTGAAGGCACGCGGCTGAGGTCGCTGGTGCATCGCTGGTTGGGCCGACCCAAACCGAAGCAATACTGCGCATTCGTCGGCACGCGCTCCATGTTCCAGCACACGCTGGATCGGGCGAGCAGAATCACGCCGCCGGATCACATGGTCACGGTGGTCGCGCACAGCCATCGCCACGACGCGCTGGCGCAACTGGATGGCAGGGGGGGCAGTACGATTCTCTTTCAGCCGGCCAATCGCGACACGGCGGCCGGTGTATTCTTGCCTCTAACCTATATCCGTGCCAGGGCCCCGCAGGCCACTGTGGTGCTCTACCCGTCGGATCATTTCGTTTATCCAGAAGCTCGGTTCCTCGACGTCGTCCGCCGTGCGGTCCGGGTCGCAGAGTCGCGACCTGATCGGGTGGTGATGCTGGGCGTCGCTCCTGATCGTCTCGAATTAGACTATGGGTGGATCCAGCCAGGCCAATCCTCTCTCGCCGACCTGCCTGGCGAACCAGTGCAGACAGTCGGCTCATTCCTGGAAAAGCCCGATGCAGCTCAGGCCGATGCAGCCTTACGGGCAGGAGCGCTCTGGAACACAATGGTGCTCGCAGCCAATGTAGACCTGCTCTGGACGCTGGGCTGGCAATGCGTGCCGGAGATGATGCCGAGCTTTGAGCGGCTGAGCCAGGCCATCGGAGGGCCCGAGGAGGGACGCACCCTCAAGGCGATTTATCGGGACATGCCTGCGAAAAATTTCTCGTCCGACCTGCTGCAACACGTCCCGGAAAAACTGGCGGTCGTCGAACTGGCCGGCATGCTCTGGAGCGACTGGGGTAAGCCGGAACGTATTGCTGAAACCCTTCGGCGGATCGACCGGCGACCGGCTTTCCCATTGAACTGTCTTGATCATCCCTTCGTCCCCCTCCCGATGACTGGCGCGGAGGGCGGACTGCCCATGAGTGTGTAATTCAAGGAAGGAGACAGACATGAGGTCGGTCAGCATTCGTTCGACAAAACCCGACCGGAAAACATCGGCTTCCTAGCAGAAGCCCAGAGGGTCGCTGGTGCAGAAACCCTCATACACTGCCGCTGTCGCCTGCGATGACCTGCAGGTCCTGATCGCAAAGCGGGCTCATGATCTCTACGGTGAGCGCGGGTACCGGGGTGGACGCATTTCCAATTATGCTAGCTCCGAATATCAAAGCCTAGGCATTACCCTGGCGAGAGGATCGATTTGGGAAGAACTTCACGAATTAGAGCCGGATCAAGGCGAAGTTAAAAAGTCAGCTCGATGGCACTGTTTTCCATCTAATTCTTCAAGACTGATCAATATTGACCATACTGGGAGCGGCCTCAGCGGGCATAATCTGGCTCTCAGCTGATGATGGTGAACAGAATCACACGGGATCACAGTGCTTCTTAATCTTAATAGGGAGGTTTTCATGAGAACATTCACGATTGTCGCAATGGCGTTTCTGTTTGTGTTCGTGGGAGTGCAGCGGTTTGCTCAAGCCGATGAGATGAAAGCCAATGTTGAGGACATGAAGGGAAAAGCGAACGCGAAGGCTGAGAAGGCCAAGGGGGAAGCGAAAGCCCTCACAGAAGAGGCTAAAGGAAATGAAATGAAAGGTTCGATGGAACGGGCGAAGGGGAAAACAAAAGCAGCCGGAGAGCGAATCAAAGGCGAGGCGAAAGAACTCAAAGCCAAGACAGAGTAAATCAGTTGAGAGTCTGTTGGCGAACAACCTGTGGGAAGGCGCTTCTCCACAGGTTGTTTCATTTGGAAGAGGGCAAAAGGGCCGGGAGTCCTTCCCACGGTCACAAGACGACCCGCAGAAACGGCAACCTCTCCGACAAACCACCCGCGCCGCAAAGTCGTCCCAAAAAAGAGTATAACCCCGTTTTCTCCACGGATTGCGAATAGACCGTGAGCTCACGCCCATGGTCACTTCCCCGTACTACTCTTGCACACCCCCTTTTCGCAGGCCTTCAATCGTGGTTCATTTTTCTCCCTACAGGACTTTTTATCCTCTTGGCTAATGGCACTCTCGATGCACTTAGCCAGCTCTTGGTGAACGG
>JBKJZK010000498.1:0-6066 GCA_046715215.1 Nitrospiraceae bacterium | reverse complement strand
ATACCAATCATGTCACTGCCGCCGGTGATCGCGATAACTTTCACTTTCGGAAATTCCCGTCGCAGCGTGGCGGTAGTCTCCAGGCCATCCTGATCGGGCATGAGAATGTCCATAATGACCAGGTCGGGTGGGCCAGCCGATACTGCTGGAGGGCCTCCTTCCCATCACGCGCTTCCGTGACGTGATAGCCGGACTGCTCCAACGTTTCGCGAATCAATCGGCGGATTTGGTCTTCGTCATCGACGACAAGAATAGATGGCATCCTGCACCTCTGCTTCAGCGAAAAACTCCGGACCTCGGTTCCCCGCGCGTTGTGTCTTCTATGAAGCTTTCCGAACTGTACCATCTCCCCGGCGAGCTGGCAAACAAACAATTGATCATCGTCGGCATCAATGCCGTATCAACGGCGATTCACAGGCGTTTATAGAGTTATTTGATCGATATTGTATAAGGGCGTTTAGCTCTATCAGAATTTTGCCCCGGGAGACACGCAAGACTGGCGGGACAGGCGGGGCGGATGAGGGTTCGAAGTTCGAGGTGTTCGGAACTTCGAACCCGAACGTCGAACTTCGGGCCGCGCGGGCGCCCCCGTCAGACCTGACGCTTGACGAAGAAGGTGGCGGCTTGTGTGCGTCGCGAGACATGCAGTTTTTTGAACATGTTGGCGAGATAGTTCTTGACCGTCTTATCGCTGAGTTGCATAGAGACCGCAATTTCCTTGTTCGTCAACCCTTCCGCCACTAGCACCAGGACGCGCTCTGCCTGAGGGGAAAGGGACTGTTTTCGCACTGTGCCGGCTTGAGCCGGCCCGGCTTTCACCGAATCCAGCGCCCGTTGGGTGAGGGCCGGAGTGAGAAGCGATTGACCGTTGAAGACAGCACGAATCGATCGAATGAGCAGGCTGGAGTCAATGTTCTTGAGGACATATCCATGTGCGCCGGCCAGCACGGCCGCCAGGGCGGAGTCATCATCGGAATAGGAGGTGAGAAAGATGATGCGTGTCGTGGGATGACAGGCGAGAATAGCACGAGCGGCTTCTACCCCGGAACCATCCGGGAGTCGAACGTCCATTAGAACGATGTCCGGTGTGAGTCGCTTGACCGCTCGCACCGCGGCGGCTTTGGACCCTGCCTCGCCGACGACGGTAATGCCCTGGTTTTCGTGTAAGCCGGTTCGCAGGCCGACACGGACCACTTGGTGATCGTCGACCAAGAGTAGGCGAATCGATTTAGCCTTAGTCCTCATCATTCACGAAGGCCTCATGCCACTGCCCCTCGCCTGCCGGCTATCCGGTTTCGTCACGAATCCCCGTGAATACTGCGGGCTAACGGCGGACATCGGCGGCCTCTTTCGGCAAGTCGAGTACGATGCGTGTGCCCTCATTCACCTTTGACAAGACGGTGAACCGTCCTCCGAGCTTCTGCGCACGGGCGGCCATATTACCCAATCCTTGCCCAGTCCCATGGGCGGCGTCCGGGTTGAATCCACGGCCGTTGTCGCGAATGCTCAGCCGGACACCCTGCTTCATCATCTTGAGCGACACCCTGGCCTCTTGCGCGCGGCCGTGCTGGATACAATTACTCACCGCTTCTTGGATGACGAGGAGCAGGTGGAGGGACTGCTCAGCCGATATGGACTTCGCGGCACGGTCCTCGACCGCGAGGCGCACGCGCGTGGCCTGGTTCTGCGTCAGCGATGCCAGCATATGCTGCAGCGCCGTCTCCAAGTCCTTCCCCTGGAGCAGGTCTGAGCCCAGCCCCGCAATGAAGTTCCGAATCTCGCGCATGACACGGTTCAATTGATCAATGGCCTGATCGAGTGATGCGCCGGACGTCTTGCGTGCCCTTATGGACATCATCGATTTGGACACTTCGAGGGTGAGGCCGACGGCAAAAAGCGACTGTAAGATGCCATCGTGCAGGTCTTGGCTGATTCGCTTGCGTTCTTCGATCGCAGCGCGCAGATCACGCTCTCGCTGGTGGAGAACCTCTTCGGCTTGTTTCCGATCCGTGATGTCGCGGCAGAAGGCGAAGTTGTACTCCTGCCCCTCGAACGCGACATAGTTGGCCACGGTTTCCACCGGATAGATGTCTCCCGACTTCGTTCGATGTCTGGTCTCGAAGCGAAGACGCTTTTGCTCCTTGAGCTCATTCCAATGTTGAGGCCATGGGTTCATCTGGTAATCAGGGTCCAAATCGGGGATGGTCATCGCGAGTAGCTCCTCGCGAGAATAACCAAGTCGCTGGCAAGCGGCGTCATTCACATACGAAATCCGGGCGCTGCGATCGATCCAGAATGCCATGTCCGCCCCGCGATCGACGGCAAATTGGGTCAATCGCAACGCCGCCTCTGCCCGCTTGCGCTCGGTGATGTCGAGCACCGCCCCGGTGGCATACAACAGCTGACCTGCCTCGTCCCGCACGAAACGTCCTCGGTCATAGACCCAACGGCTCGTTCCATCGCGGCGGATCAATCGGTGCTCGACTTCATACAGATCGGTTACGGACGCGCCGTGCCAGGCAGCGTCCATGACGGGCCGATCGTCCTGGTGCACAAATGTGAACCAGTTATCCACCGGTTGCGTGGTGGTTTCTGGCGGGAGCCCGAGAAGCCGATTCAGTCCCGCATCGCGCGTGTCCAGTCCGGTGCGGAGATCCACCCGCCAGGTTCCGACGCCGCTGGCCTCGAGCGCTTGCTGCAACCGTTCCTCGCTCTCCCGTAAGGCTTCCTCTGCCCGTTTACGCTCGGTAATGTCCTCAGAGACTCCGAGGACGCCGACAACCTGATTCGTTTCATCGCACAAGGGCACCTTCGAGGTTCGCAGCCAAATGAGCTTGCCATCTGGAGCAGTTTGCGGCTCTTCAAAATCAAATTTTGGAAGGCCTGACTCCATCACCTGGCGATCGTCGGCCCGATATAATTCCGCCTGTTTTCCCCACGCCAGATCGACATCACTCTTTCCGATGACGTGCTCAGGAGCAGTTTCTCCCGCATCCTTCGCAAAGAGCTGGTTACAGCCGAGATACCGCGACTCGCGGTCCTTCCAGAACACCCGGATCGGGGCAGTGTGAATCACGGACTGCAGAAGATTGCGCGAGTGCATCAACGCCGCTTCTGCCCGCTTGCGCTCGGTGATGTCATGACCCAGATAGATCAGGCAGGGGGTGGACCCGAGTTGTATCGAATCGACGGAGACTATGAGAGAGCGAATCTCTCCGGACTTGGTCCGGAGCAGCCCTTCCCGATTGTGTAGGTAGCCCTGTTTCTGAATATCCCGGACCATAGCCGCGCGTTCAGATGGTTCGGCCCACAGCCCCAATTCTAAGGTCGTACGACCAATCACTTCCTCTCGCGCGTACCCGGTTAGCCGGCTAAACCCCTCATTCACATCACAAAACCGGCCTTCCGCCACGGTACTGATCCCGACAGCGGAGGGAGTCCATTTGAATAGGGTTTGAAAGTGTTGTTGCGAGCGTGTCAGGTCCTCGATGAGCCGGTGTTGCTCTTGCTCCGCCCGCTTGCGTTCCGCGATATCCGACTCGGATACGACCATGCGGAGCGGCGTTCCGTCATCAGCCCAGAGGGCCATACCCCGATTCAAGATCCACATGTAGGACCCGTCTTTTCGTTGGACCCGATATTCTTCGCAGAACTCAGAGGTTTGCTTCACCAAATAGGCGTCGATACTCTGGAGCACGCGGTCGAGATCGTTGGGATGGATGCGGCTTCGCCACTCATCGACATGGTTCCTGATTTCATGGCCCTCGAACCCGCGCATCGCTTTCCATCGCGAGGAAAAGAAGACGTCACCTGTTCGGATGTTCCAGTCCAAGATTCCGTCGTTATTCCCGCGCACGGTGAGCTCCCAGCGCTCTTCACTGGCGCGGAGCGCTTCTTCGGTCTGCTTACGGTCGGTGATGTCAAGAACGGTGCCAGCCATGCTGAGGGGGTGTCCGGTTGCATCCCGATGGACGTCGCCGCGCGCATGGATGAACCGGACTTCGCCGTTCGGACGGACGATGCGATATTCCACATTGTAGGGGCGCTTTCCGAGAAGCGCATCGTTGAAGGCAGCTAAGACAGGGTCGTGATCGTCCGGGAGCAGCGAGGTCAAGAACGTATCGTAGGTGACCGCGATGGCCCCTGGCTCGTGGCCGGAGATCCTGAATTGTTCGTCTGACCACCGCACGTCGTCGTTGTCGATATCCCAATCCCAGCTCCCCAGATGGGCGAGCGCCTGCGCCTCGACGAGATGGCGCCGTTGGTGCCTCAGATCCTCTTCCGCCCGTTTCTTGTCGGACAGATCCCGTCCGATTCCTGTGATGCCAATGGGCTCGCCATGGGGAGTCTTGAGTAGGGCGCCGGTCCAGTGATAGGGAATGGTACGGAGGTCTTTGGTGAGCAGCTGACCGTCAAGCTCGGCGTACCCTTCCGTGAAGGCCCGCTGAATGGCGGCGGCGGTGCGGGTCTGTTCTTCCGGAGGCATCAAGGCCAAGGCAGGCTTGTTCATCAACTCCTCCGGGCTATATCCCGTGACCTCTCCGAGACGCCGATTCCATCTCACCAAGCTGCCTTGGGTGTCGAGGGTGAACATGACATCAGGGACCGTCTCCATGACATTGTGTAAATCGACCAGGGCCTGGGCACGTTCCTGCTCGGCTCGCCGCCGCTCGATTTCGACTGCAATGCGCGGGGCAAAGACTCCCAACAGGGTCTGCAGATAGTCGCCTTGCTGCAATGGCTTTGTATCCATCACGACGAGCAATCCAATGACTGCTCCGCCTTTCGTCCGGAGCGGCACAGCGCAATAGCTCTCGGCTCCGAGGTCTGCCAAACGCTGGAAATGAGGAAACGTTGCCTGGACATCCCGGTCGAAACAGACGAAGGCCTGTGTCAGTGCGGTGGCACAGGGCGTATGGGCGAGCTCATATTCGAAGTTGTCGGCGAGGGTGCCTCCAGCCGAGACCGCGAGGGTGCGGATCTTCCTGAGCGGGCCTTCAAGCACTTCACCGATCACCGCATATTGCACATGCAACGTCGAGGTCAAGTGAGTGACGAGTGAGGCGAAGAATTCATCTCCAGTCTCGGCCGCTGTGCCTTCGACGATGGTGCGCAAAAGTTGGGATTGTTCGCGGAGATCCTGCATCGAGCGGTCTCGCTCGGCGAGTGCGCGCGCGAGGTCTGCCACCTGCGATCGCAGGGATTCGAGTTCCGCCAGGTGATCGGGACTGTTCATGGTGTAACTCCTTGCCACGCACAATGGCCACGTGAGATGGCTGGGTACAGGTAACGACGGCGAGACCGGGAATGCGCTATCACATAATGTGCTGAGGGTCACTACGGTACCGGGCCCAGCGGGAGTCAAGGGAAATGAAGTAGGAATGTTCGTTGTCGAATTTCAAGAGCTGCACCGGCAGCGTATTTGTTGGGGCATATCGGGTCGCAAGAACCGCATGTGCGCCCACCCTGGCTGGTTGGTTCTGCACGGTCACTTGATAGGGCGCAGTGTGCTATGGAAGGCCGTTAAAAGTCTAGATCCAAATGGGCGGGGTAGGATTGAAGTATGATGCGGAATAACTTCGGAAAAGAATCGGGAGTTCTACGGCGCCGGCTATTCAATCATAAGAAAGAGGCGCCTGGATGAGCGCGCTTGATTTGGTGCCGAAGGCGGGACTTGAACCCGCACGGCTTGCGCCACACGCCCCTCAAACGTGCGTGTCTGCCATTTCACCACTTCGGCACTCCGCAGGAGCTTGAACAACCCCCGCAACTGGGGACGCTGAAACAGACTGTCACGTTGTTTCGTGTCCGCGCTTCACGCTTCACGAACGCCGAGCGACTAGCCAGAGGGAGGTGCATTATAGAAGTGGGCCAAAATCCTTGTCAATCAATGGGCGCTCCGGTAGAATCGGGCGGCTCATACTCACCGGATCCTCCAACGTTGTGCAGAGTTACCACAATCTCACTTCCACACTCGAAGATGTCGCTGAACGACGGGCACAGGGGTCCGTCGCTGCGTTGTTCGACGTCGACAATACGCTCCTGCCTGGAGAGGCCAGCGAGGTA
>JBKJZK010000497.1:0-5708 GCA_046715215.1 Nitrospiraceae bacterium | reverse complement strand
GCCAGATCCAACACGACGGCCCTTGTGACCCCAGACAGAATGCGGGACCCTTCGGGAGCCGTCACCACCGTTCCCCCCTGGACCACCATCACGGTGCTGATGGCCCCTTCAGTGACCAATCCCGCGTCGACTAAAATGGCCTCGAAGACACGGGCCTGCTTTACTTGTTGGCGTGCCAACACATTGGCCAACAGATTCACACTCTTGATGTCACAGCGCCCCCATCGAATATCCTCGGTCGTCATCGCCTCCACACCGGCAACTTGTACTGAGCTGTCGAGCGGATGGAACTCGCGAACCGTCATGACGACCGTAGGCGTCCCTTCAGCTGAGTAGGCGTGATCACGGGGAGCGACACCCCTGCTAAGCTGAATGTAGATTTTGGCTTCAGGATAGGCAGCCCGGTTAATCCCTTCCAGGACATGGTGGGTCCACTCGGCGCGGGAATAGGGCTGCGTCAAGTCAAGTGCCGTGGCGCTACGCTCCAGTCGAGCCAGATGGGCCTCGAGTGCGAACGGACGCCCCTTGTATGTGCGGATCACTTCGTAAATGCCATCGCCAAACTGAAAGCCTCGATCTTCGATCGAGACTTTCGCCTCGGCCAGCGGCACGAACGCTCCATTCATGAAAGCCACATTCGGCACGATTACGCACTCCTCCGAGACGAGGAATCAGAGGCCGTCACGTCAAAGACGCGCCGATCTTCGGCGGTGAATTTCCACCCCATGCGTTTTTCAAACAGCACCCGGTGGGTTCCCGACCTGACCGCTTTAAACTCAAACGTCCGCTGCCCATTATCCACCGCATTATTCCCGGCGATGCGAAGGTAGTCGTCGGCCAGTAACTCGAGCCCCGTAGAATCATAGGTCGGAACCCAGATCTCCCCTCGCGTCCTGTCTTCCCAGAGATGAATCTGGATGGGATGCTCAAGGGTCGTCTCAATGACCTTGGCCCCATCCGAGTGTGTGGCACCATCATGGTCGTGACTAGATGTCATACTCATCGTCATGTACGCGGCAACCCGTTCCTTATTATTTGCCTGATCATGCTATGGTTTTCGCCGAGGCCCGAGAAAAATCTCCGCTCCCTCCACCTGAACATCATAACTCCCCACACAATATCCACCGCCGTCCGTCCCTTGCCCGTTTCGAACGTCGAATGCCAAATCGTGCCACGGACAAGCCACGACAAAGCCCTTCACACGCCCTTCACACAAAGGACCGCCTTCATGGGGACAACGATTATGGATCGCAAAATACGTCCCCTCGATGTTGAAGAGCGCGATCTCCCGATTGTTCACCATGACGACTTTTGATTGCCCAGGCGGCAGCTCGTCGATCAGGGCGACGGATTGAAACCCCTCTAGCATGCTGTACCGACTCCTCTCTTCATGCTTTTCACCAAAGTCTCCCGCGCTCGTTACATCCGAAGCGTATATTTCAACTCCAGCCCTATGGTGACCCCTTCCTGCTTGATGAAACCCGCTTCTGTTTGAATCGCGTAGCGGACCGCTTGGGGAGAGGAACTATACTTGGGGCAGTCACCTTCCCGGCAGGGAGCGACATTTTCCTTAAGCCCCACAATATGATGGCTTTCATCAATCCACATCATGTCGACCGGAAACCGATACTCCTTCGTCCAGATGTGGTTCTGGCCGGTTGACTCGAAGATATATAGCATTCCACTATTCGTCGGCAACGTCTCTCGAAAAGCAAGACCGACGAGCAGTTTCTCCGGTGTATCCGCCACTTCCGTCTCGAGCTCACGGCCGTTTGGAAAGGAGACGATAATCATGGTTTCGTCTTTTCGATCGATGAGAAAGAACGAAGCGCTCATCAAAAAAATCGCCATGAGGACGAGCGTGATGATACGCTTCTTTTTCTGCCCCCCATCGCTCACAAGCAAGGCGGCCATAGACACTTCCTGTCACAACTCGTCATTATTCCCTGGGCACAAAGGCCCATTAACACAGGGAATCTAGGCCTTCTGGGCAAGTGCCGTTCTGTTGACTTGGAAAAGAGCGGCAGACTAGAATGGCGTTCACGTCGCGGCACGTATCATGGTCGTGACGAGTCGGATTTGTCAACCGTGTGTGTCTCTATTGTAGTGAGAAGGAGGCGAGGGTTATGGCGCTGCTGATTACCGATGAATGTATCTCCTGTGGAGCCTGCCTGCCCGAATGTCCGAACGAGGCGATTTTCGAAACTCGCAGCGACGCGGAAACGAAGGGCAATCATGTGGGCGACGGCCAGGGAGTCGGGGATAGTATTTATGTGATTACGCACGATCGCTGCACCGAGTGCGTCGGACACTTCGACGAACCGCAGTGCTCCGCCGTCTGCCCAGTCGATAATTGCTGCATTGCTGACCCGTTGTATCCAGAAACGACGGAAGTCCTGCTCGCGAGAGCGAATACGCTCAATCCGGATAAGGCCATTGATCCGGCGAAAGTCTGGAGCGGCGTGCGCAATTAATCATCGTTCATGTTCAACAATGAAGGCCCTGCTTTTCTCGTGAGAAGCAGGGCCTTCCTGCCTCTAGCAGGATGCTAAAAAAACCATCGTCCTCTCTGCGCGGTCGCAGAGAGGACGATGGCCACTCACATCTGCCAAGAACTATTACTTGAGCATAAGAATCTTGCCGCCGACATGCCCCGCATGAAGGTGACAGCGATAGGTCAGCGTATTCCCCTGAGTGGCGTAGAACATGTCGCTGGTAGGAACCCCAATATACTTGGTTTCGCCCGGCTTCAACACAACTTGGGCCTTCATCACAGTCGGAGCCCCGGCATTCGCCGCGTCGGTCATCTCAAATCCATGGTCAGCAGTGGCATTGTTTGTTACCTTGAGCAGGACGGGACGGCCAGGCCGAACTTTGAAATCGATGATGGTGACGGGCGGATACCACGTCTTTAGGGTTCCAATCTCGATCGCGAACAGCTGAGCATCGACATCCAGCTCCTTGAACGACTGACCCACAACGGAGCCAGTCTCCAAATCGCCGATTTCGACTCCGCCTGCCTGGAGCGCAAATGCTGAAGATGCCCCAGCCCCGACCATCACGAGACCGAAGAAGGCCCCCAACATCGCCTTGCCCATGACTACCTCCTTAAGAAAGAAGAACAGTTGTGATTAGGTTGGTGAATAACGACCGCCAAGCCCACATAGCCGTGACCTTGCTGACAACTACCTTCCCTGCGTCTGCCCATCATGCTCTTAACAGTATGTATGCTCTTTGAGGGCAAGCTTATAGATAGCACCGCGACGAAAACGGAAGCAAGAACGTTATTCTAACTCTTTTCTGCCCCCCCCTCAACGCAGATGCTCGCATCAACAAGCTCGTCATAATTATTATTTCTAACTTAATGCGCACTCTCCGCCTCAGGCTGCACCTCTTGAACCGTGGACCCGATCAAGAGATCGTAGGGAGCATAGTCGTCGGTTAACACGACACCCGACTCCCAGGGTTGCGTGCGATGGGCGCCCAGCAAGGCAATGGCCTCGAATGGAAGGCGCTGTTGCTCGACCAATCTGTTCACATTGGCCACAATGGTAGAGAGTGTGTGCTGTTCGAGCGGCGCACCAGCAAAAAAAATAAGATTCTCCGATCGCATCTGCGCAGACTTCCATGGCCCCTTGACCGCGAAGGACTCGACGTGGGGAAACGACCGTTTCATCGTCTGCACGACCGCATTGGCCCGCAACAGATCTCCGCCCTCCCCCGACGAGGCCAAATTCACGGCCAGGATACCGTTTGACGCTAGATGGGCACGCAGCTCTGCAAAGAACTCCACCGTAGTCAGGTGAAACGGAATCAGGTGTCGGGCAAACGCATCGACCCAAATGAGGTCATACGTCCATTCCGTGGACTTCAGAAAGACCCGGGCATCCCGAACGTGCACATGATGCTGGGGAGGCGGCTGATAGGAGAAATATTCTTCGGCCATGCGGACAACCGCGGGATCGAACTCGACCACGTCCAGCTCGAGTTCAGGCCATCGATGGGCGAGCCACTTCGCCAGCGATCCGCCTCCGTGACCTAGGATCAGGCCTCGCTTCGGCTTGGGCACTAAAGCCAGCGACGCGACCATCAATTGACTATAGGGGAGAAACAGGGTGACAGGATCCGCCTTCCACATGACCGCATGGAAGGTCCGGTCCAAGACGAGGTATCGAAAGAGATCGTCATCGCGAATTCGTACTTGCTGGTAGGGGCTGTCTTCCTGATAGACCGGCGCCTTCAACCTCTGGATCGGAGACCAGGCACCGGCCCCCAACCCTCCAACGCATAGGAAGAGCAGTCCGATCACCAGCGGCCGTGCGGTCGTCCCCCTGATCAACCACCAGAGACCAAGCCCCGCTTGAATGGCGCCGAGCCACGCGACAAGCGCCTGGCTGCCGATCCAGGACAGAAAGAAAAACGCCGTCCCCCACGTTCCCGCCAAGCTCCCCACGGTCGAGAGCGCGATCATCCGCCCGGTATGCCGGCCGAAATGCTCAAGGTCTAGCACGGCCAATCGCAACATGACCGGCAGCACGCCGCTCAGACCGAAGGCCGGCGGGCCCAAGAGCAGCGCCGCGGCGACACAGGGCCCCCACCGAGGGTCCTCAATCGCCGCCGCCACCTTAAAGAGCACCAGTTGGCTGAGCCACGCGGTAAGAAACGTCCAGGCTCCAGAGAACAGCAGTAGACCGGCCAGCACCTGCGCGCCGGGGTACCGGTCGGAGATCCAGCCGCCAAAGGCGTACCCGCTGCTCATGGCGGCAAGAATCACTCCGATCAATGCGCCCCAGACAAACAGGGAGTTTCCGAAGACGGGAGCCAGGAGCCGGCTTCCTAAAATTTCAAGCGCCATGACCACCGCACCGGTCGCCAGCGCCGTTATCAGAAGAAACCATCGAGGGGTATGAGCCGACCGGTTCACAACACTCATGCAGAAACATCACAAGGGGTAGGGAAACGATCCGGCGCTGCCCCGCGAGCCCACACGATCACAGACCGCCCCAGTTTTTGAAGTAGCGTAAGAGATCGCGCACAGAGATGACCCCGACAATCTGCCCCTCGTCGGAGACCGCCAGATGCCGAATCCCATGTTCCGCCATGTTCTCACTCGCCTCGTGGGCCGAGCTCGCACTATCGATCGACAACAGTGGGCTGCTCATGACGGCACGGACCAACGTCTCCTGTGCCGGGCGTGATTCGGCCATCCCCTTGCGAATCAAGTCCGATTCGCTGACTAGACCACTGTAGCGACCACCCTCATGCACCAGCAATGCACCGACCTTCGCGTCACGCATCAGCCGGGCCGCCTCCAACAGCCTCGCGTCCGGACTGATCGTACGCAAGGTCCGGCACATCATCACGGCGAGAGGTCGCTGAAGAGGTCCGCTCTGAATCGCCATACGACAGGCTCCGTCCGATGGGGGAGCAAATAGTACTCAGCCCTCGTACACCTGTCAACGAGCGGCGCCTCCCAATGAAAGCGAGTTTCTATAACATCGTTGCTCGCCCCCGGTACCATTGTTATACTCGGCTCGGATCGGTCTTGGTAAAAGTTATAGGAGGGCGGAAACCCATGCATATCAGTGTGATCGGAACCGGCTATGTCGGATTGGTGACAGGAGCCTGTTTTTCAGAATTCGGCGTCAGCGTGACCTGCATGGATACCGACGGCACACGGGTCGCCAGACTTGAGAAGGGCGATGTGC
>JBKJZK010000496.1:0-3298 GCA_046715215.1 Nitrospiraceae bacterium | reverse complement strand
CATCCCGTTTGAACTGATGTCGTCAAGCCGACCGATGAAGGGTGAAACGCACCACGCACCGGCTTTGGCTGCAAGGAGCGCCTGGGTTGGAGAAAAGCACAATGTGACATTCACCTTGATACCCTCGACGGCCATTCTCTTGGTGGCCTTCAATCCCTCCGCAATCAAAGGTACCTTCACGACGATGTTCTTATGAATCTTCGCAAGTTCCTTCCCTTCCTTCACCATGGCATCGGCTTCGAGGCTGACGACTTCTGCACTGATCGGCCCATCCACGATCTTGCAAATCTCGATGAGCATTTCCTTAAAGCTGCGCCCTTCCTTGGCAACGAGCGACGGATTCGTGGTCACTCCGTCAAGAAGTCCGAGGCTGGCCGCCTCCTGGATTTCCTTGACGTTGGCGGTATCAAGAAAGAATTTCATGGGGTTGTCCTTTCATGTGGGGATGAGAAATCCTTGCGATCAATTCGCTATCGGGTATTCTATAAAGAACTCAACCTGGCTGCAATCTTCTGCTGGTACAAGCCGGTTTGACAGGCCCCAAACGGCCGGTTAGAATTCCAATGTTGACCATAGGCTCGTCTCTGCGTTTATACGACCGAGGAGAGTGCACGATGCAACGATCGGCTTGGGTTCTCCTTTTCACTCTGGCCCTGACCGGCTGCGGCGGTAGTAACCCCTATCTTGAACAGTCGCTCAAACCGGCTGAGCTTCAAGGCAAAGACAAGGTCTGGTTTGAGAAGAACTGGGGCGCACCGAGCGGCAAGGCCTTGAGATTTTTTGGCGGCGAAACCTGGACCTACTATCGCATTGCCGGCGGCAAATCAGGCCCACCCTTCTTTAACTTCTCGCCCAATCAGTGCCAGATCACGCTCAAATTCGACAAAGAAGAAAAACTCTCCGACTCCAGTTACTCAGGCTGTTAGCCGGCGAGCTTTTCCTGAAACTTGTGCGCGCAGGATCGGCTGCAGAAGTAATACGTCTGCCCCCCAATATCTTCCGTTATGGCCACTCCCCTTGGAACGAACACTAGGCAGACGGGATCCTGCACCATATGATTCTTACCAGGAGGGAGAAGGTCCGGCTTACCCTGGCCTTTGAACTCTCGAAAGGCACGCCGGAAGAGAAAATACAGCACGACAAGTAACCCGAGAATGAGGATAATTCTATACATAGTGGGGGACTCTTACTGATGCCACAATCCTATGGGACAGCACAACCACTGTCAAGGACTCCATAATCTGTTCTGGCTGATAGGCTAACGAATCCTCATTCCTACCCTTTACTCAAATGGCCTAGCCGCATATGAGCGGAAGGACCTATTTCCCAAGAAGACCCAGTACTTCAGATGGATATGCTTCCATTTTCCGCCATGGTAGATTGCCGCTATGACGATTTGCGATAAATGCCGAGGGGCAATGTTGCCGGAACGCGCGGTGGATCTGAACGCTGGGCTTGCGATCACAGTGTTTGCATGTTTGAATTGTGGTCGCCGGAAATCAGCGGACCAGGAACCCCGGCCTATTACCGCGAGATACTAACCGGCGCTATGACAGAACCGAAACCGCTCACGTACGACGAGCATAAGGCAGCTGAAGCCGCGTTCCGTGGGTATCCACCTAATGCCGATTGGACGGACTCCGCCCAGGAAATTTATGCCAGGCTATCTGCGGCGATCGCTAAACGAAGGACCACTGCGCTCAACCCCACAAGTAAGCGGGAGCTTGAGGAAGTCGGTCGGTAACTTGTGATGCGTTCCCCTATCCACAAGCGCACGCGAGTCCTCCCATAGATTCCCCTGCTCAACTCTCCACGCCGCAATACTTGATCAGCACGACACCAAACCATCCCTACACATGGTACAGAACCGTGATGCAATCCTCCCTACCCCACACGATAGTTGCTTCCGCATCTCTCCATCTTCCTGGTTGATGTGAACCAGACGGCTGCGAACGGAGAATCTGTCACGACTGCAGGTGATAGCTGGTCAGATTCGCGATGTGGGGAGCCGGAACCGGGAGAAGGAACTATCGGAGACTCAGCACATCCATCATGTCGTACAGACCTGGAGGTTGCAGGACCACCCACTGAGCGGCACGCAAGGCGCCTCCCGCGAAAGTATCTCGGCTACTCGCTCGATGCGTCACTTCAATGCGTTCACCCATTCCACCAAAGAGAATCGTGTGGTCGCCGACGATGTCGCCGGCACGGATTGTTTGAATACCGATCTCACCTTTCTTCCGTTCCCCTATGAGACCTTTTCTTGCATAGACGCCGACTTGATCCAGATCGCGGTTCACAGCTTTCGCCAACACTTCCACAATCTTGAGCGCCGTCCCGCTCGGCGCATCTTTTTTCAGACGATGATGGGCTTCAATCACCTCGATGTCGTATTCGTCTCCCAGCGTTTTCGCCATCTCGCTGATGACCTTGTAGATCAGATTGACACCCACACTCATGTTGGGGGCCAACACGCAGGGAACTTGGCACGCAAGCGATTTCAGCTCTTCGAGCTGAGGAGCAGAAAACCCTGTCGTGCCGATCACCATAGCTCGTCGATATTGAGCTACCGTGCGTAAATGATGCAGGGTCGCTTCAGGAACGGAGAAATCGACGACCACTTCGCCTCCGTCTAGGAGAGCCGCGAGATCGTCGGTAATCCGAAGCCCCGCACGGCCACAGCCCGCTGTGTCCCCGGCATCGGCACCCACAGCGTGATGGCCCTTCCCTTCGATCGCACCGGCAAGCGTCAGGGCGGTCGAATCTTTAATAAGGGCAACTAGCCGACAGCCCATACGACCGGCAGCCCCTGCGACAACGACATTGATCATAGAATGAGTGCCCGAGCAAACCCGTCCTGACTATATGAGGCCTGCATCCTTTAAGGCCAGTGTCAGTTGGGTTTTCGTTTCGGTCGCCATGGCACAAAGCGGCAACCGCAGCTCCGGATCAATTTTTCCCATCAGGCCCAGCGCAGTTTTCACCGGAATCGGATTGGTCTCGTAAAAGAGCGCGCTGAAAAGCGGCGACAATGCGAAATGAATCCGGCGCGCCTCGTCGACGCGTCCACTCAAGAAGGCCTTGACCAATTGAGCCATCTCGGATGGAACGACGTTCGATGTCACGCTAATGACCCCTTTCCCTCCGACTGCCATCATGGGCAACGTCAGCGCATCATCTCCCGCCAGGACCGTCATCCTATCTCCACACGTATGCACAATCTCAGAGGCCTGTTGGACTGACCCACTCCCCTCTTTGATCCCGACAATGCTCTGTAACCCACAAAGCCTTGCGACAG
>JBKJZK010000495.1:0-3074 GCA_046715215.1 Nitrospiraceae bacterium | reverse complement strand
CGCACCAGATGAAGCTCCCGTTCTTGACGGTCCCATAATGCGAACGCAAACATTCCGTTGAATCGCTGCACTGCATGGGAAATCCCCCACTCAGAAATGCAAGACAGCATGACTTCGGTATCCGAATGGCCACGGAAGGCGTGCCCCAATGATTCCAATTCACGACGCAACTCCATGAAGTTGTACACCTCACCGTTAAAGCTGATCACATATCGTCCGCACACGGATCGCATCGGCTGGTGACCTTCCGGCGACAGGTCTACGATGGACAACCGCCGATGCCCAAGCGCGATCCCGGATCCAGCATCTGCCCATGCACCGACATCGTCCGGTCCCCGGTGATGAAGCGTGTTCACCATCTTCAGAGCGGTATGCTGAAGCTCATGGTTTCCGCATCGACGAGACGTATCAAGAAATCCGGCGATGCCACACATAAGGTGCAACCTCTAAAAATTGTGAAGCGTAAACCTTCTTATGAAAGGAGGTGCTAACTGTCTAGGTTGATGACATTGTGAACGCCCATGATGACGATGACCTGTCGATCCGATACACTAGGCCAGAGCGCGCCCCGTATCGGGTACAGGCCAAGGCACTGGGCGTCAGTGTGACTACGGTGGCCAAATGGCGGCGGCGAACCGCCACCCTACGGCCGCCTAGCTTGATAGGGCCACCGAACTCCAATTTATGGATTAAGAAGATCTGGCCCAAAATCGACCAAAGAAATGACCACGGCTGCGAATCTTCTCTGGTCCAGACGAAAGAAGTTCCTCGTAGAGATCCTGATACCGATTCACAATCTGCGATAAGCTGAATTTTTCTTTGACACGTTCCCGGGCTGCCATGCCCAACCGGCTTCGGCCCTCTGGACCGAGGTCCAGCATTTTGCGCCAGGCTTCTGCCAGTGCAGCCGGATTTTTTGGCGGAACGACCAGCCCTGTCTCTCCGACAATCCGCCCTGCGTCTCCCACGTCAGTAACAACACAGGGGACACTGCAACTCATTGCCTCGCTCACGACATTTGGAAAGGCCTCGCCAAAGGAAGATAAGCAAGCAATGTCAACGGCTGCGGTCACCTTGGGAATATCGTCTCGCAACCCCAGCAGATGGCATCGTGATCGAATCCCTGCTTCCTCGATCCACGTGGCCAGTTCCCTGTTCTCCCAGGTTACGCCAAGGCCGCACAGCACGAAATGCACATCTGGCCTGTCGCGATGGAGTAAGCTCGCAGCCCGAACAAAGTTGCGATGGTCTTTGAGTAAATGAAATCGGGCCACTAAGCCTATGACCGGCGCCTCCTGGGGAATTTGTAGCTCCTTCCGGACCAAATCACGTGCCACTGGGTCTGGCTTGAAAGATTCGATGTCATACCCGTTGGGGATTACCACCATTTTCTCGGGCGCATACCCAAGCGCGATATGCACCCGGTGTGAGGCCTCCGAACAACAGACAATTCGATCCGGGAGCCCTCGAGACAAACGAGCACATGTGCTCGCAGTGAGCAAGAGAATGCGCCTGTTTCCTTCCGTGCTGAGATCGCTGTGGCGGATTCCCCACACCACCGGGATACCTCCCGCCAATCGTGCTGCCAGTCCACCGGCTAGGTCGGCGTAGTACTGCCACGTTTGAATGATATCCGGCGGGTCTTGCCGCAACCAGCGAGTCAGTTGCAGTAGCGACATCGGATTCGGTTTCCCTGAGCGCATGCCTAGCGATCTCACCGGTATCCCTAACCTTTGTATTTTCTCGACAGTGATAGGAGAAGCAACATCAGTCAGCGAAATGACCTGGGGTGTGAATCGTGTCCGGTCCAGTTTCGAGAGAAGCCGATACAGCATTGCCTCAGCGCCGCCGCTGCCGAGAGAATTTATCAGAAACAACATGGAGATTGGCACCTTGGGTTTTCCTTTGGTCAACATCTGTGAGTACCTAACTTTCCCGATCACCAGACGCAATCGTCACTTTGTGGGGCCTACAAGTAACTGTGCTGAGTGGCAGAGGGCTAGCAGGTTGTTGAAAAATCGATGGTGTGGTTCGACAGGCCTACCCTGGGGATCCCAATCGTCTCTTTCAACAGGAACGTCAACTCCGCTCAAGACGAACAGCTGACATATCAAAGGACGCGGGAGTTGTTGCGGACATTGTTACCAGTGAAAACAGTCATAAGACCGTCCTCGATTGCGAAGCGCAATCAATTCCTGCGCCTGGCGTAACCGAATATGCCGAAGTTGTGGCTTCAGGTTCAAATCCGACTAAACTGAGACACCCTTTAAGACTCCGTCCTCCATCGGCACCTACAGGATCGGTGTATGAGTCCCCGAGGACCGCGATGCACAGCGATGTGGACTGCTTGACTCGGACATGTGGGAGGGCGATCTCATCAAGGGCGCTCGCAATAGCTCGGCCGTCGGCACCCTGGTGGAGCGGACGACACGCCTGGTCCTCCTGGCACGGCTGGAGGGGACGGATGCGAGGAGTGCCCGCGAGGGCTTCACGGAAAAACTCCGGCACGGGCCGAGCATGAGCGATGGGCCCAGCGGCTCGCGATCCAGATCTGCTTGGCCGATCCGTACAGCCCCTGGCAAACGCGGCACCAACGAGAATATCAACGGGCTGTTGCGCTGTGCCATTGCGACTGATGTCTGGGAATTACATGGGCGGTTTCAAGTTCCAAGTGCAACGGGTGAATGATGACGCAGTTGCTCGCGCAGCCCAACCAGGTGTGGGTCGGGGACCTCACCTATGTCTGGACCACGGAGGGCTGGCTCTATCTGGCGGTGATCCTCGACCTCTACTCGCGCGCGGCGATCGGTTGGGCGCTGGGGGCTCGGCTGACCAGTGATCTCGCGCAACAGGCGCTGACGATAGCGATCCACCACGCGCCCCCAAGGCGGGGTTGCTGCACCACTCGGATCGGGGGAGCCAGTATGCCGCCACCGCGTATCAGCAACTGCTCACCACGCACGGCATGACCGGCAGCATGTCGAGACGGGGGAACTGTTGGGACAATGCCTGTGTCGAGAGTTTCTTCGGCACACTGAAGCGAGAGCTCATCTATCATCGCCAATACCGCACAC
>JBKJZK010000494.1:0-2443 GCA_046715215.1 Nitrospiraceae bacterium | reverse complement strand
GGCTTTACTGACCGTGAGTGCTGTCATAGTGTTTCTCCCCTGCAATTCGTACAAGTTGTACAAGACGTACAAACTGTACATCTTGGACAAGGGGTTGTCAAGCCTGTCAAGCCCTGTCTGCCCATGCCAAGACTTGGCATAATAAGTCCAATTTTACAATGCGTTATTAGCATTCACGGATACATGCCCTAACATAGACTCTTTCCTAGGAGCCTATTTTTCGAATATCTTTGAGAAGGATGAAGAGATGCAAGGGATCGCTTGGTGAGGGCAGGAAATCGAAGTGCTCGTAGAATCCTTTGGCTACATCATCTTTCGCGTGAACCACGAAGGCACGAATTCCTGCGATGTCGGCGGCTTGAACAGTCCGTAGCATGGCATCTTTCAACAGCGCAGCACCGATCCCCTTTTTCTGCCAATGATAGTCTACGACTAGTCGTGCGAGCAGCATGATGGGAGTGGAGTGATGTGCGAGCCCTTTGATCACTCGCTCTGGCGCCTTTTTATACTCGACCGATCCGACCGCAAGGGAGTAATAGCCTATAATGGCTTGATCAGCTAAACCCACGTAGGTTCTTGATGCGCCATTATTTTGATTCAGCAACGCGTATTGTTGCAGAAAGCGATTCAGATCTTTATTGCCGCAGTCGAACGCTTCAACGGCGTGATCCCGCTGAAGCTTTTCGATCTTTCGAGTCAACGCTCTTCTGTGGTGGTAGGGAGAGGGGCAGCGTCAAAGAACCCAGGTTCAGTCAACAGACGCTGCATGCGAGGGAGAGGGCGAGTCGGAGCATCAAGTGCGGTCAGGAACTTAGTCCATTGAGCTTTGCTCTGACTGAATGTGCGACGATCTGCTAGCGTTTCATCTGCACGGGCCAGGGCACTTTCCAGGACAAACGCGCTCACTGAACGATTAGACACGGAGGCGGCAGCTTCCAACGTCCGCTTGGTTGAGTAGCTTACCCGAAGATCCAGCTTTTCAGTCCGAAGTGCACGCGATGACATCTTGCTTCCTCTCATGGGACGTAAAGATAGCTCAATAATTTCCGTATGTCAAGACAATGTAATGACATAGTATTTATATGAAATCAATGCGTTAAAGGCTTATCGTGAAGTGCGGCGGCGAAGGAGAATAATAGGGGCTAGTACGGCATCTCCTCGTCATCGAGTCCGACATGGTGTCCGAGTTCATGGACCACCGTGTCGCGGACCTCGTGGATGACTTCGGCCTTCGTCCGGCAGAGACGCAGGATAGGTCCTCGATAGATGGAGATACGGGCGGGCAGCTCGCCGGCAGGCTGGAAAAAAGATGTCTGATCAATCGGGACGCCTTGATACAGACCCAGCAGATCGTCTTCTGATTCCAATTCAAGATCTCGCAGAATATCGGCCGAAGGTTCCTCTTCGACCACGATAGAAACCTCATCGGCAAGCCTCGCGAAACGGGCCGGCAGTTCGGCAAGCGCCTCCTGGATCCAGGCGTCGAATTCTTCCGGCGAGACAGTCATGGGACGTTTAGACATCAACGGCGACACCTGGCCGCAAGAAGATAAACTGAAACGAGAGAGACGGCAATCCTAAAGCACTCGCAACGGCTCGCGAATAACTATCCGATTGGGATCGGTACCGATCCGCAATGGCCTGTAGATCCTCGGCTGCCACATCGTCCGTCTTATAGTCGGCAATCCAGATTCGGTCGTCAAGCCGGTAAATCAGGTCAATCACCCCTTCCATCATCTGTCCCTCGCCCAAGGGCATGACGAAGGGGACTTCTCGCCCAAGCACCGTCACACGTTGCAGCCTTTTGTATGGTTTGGAGGAAAGGAAGTTCTCAAAGAGCGCAGTGAGGTCATCCGTGACGTCGTCCTTCAATTGCGGGTGATCCTGTATTACATGGCGACGACAGACCTGTTCGATAACGGTGCAGATCTCAGAGCGAGGCCTGGTGAAATCCCACTGTTCGAGTACCGCATGAGCGCAGACTCCTATTAGCCGTGCCAGATCGGCGTCACGCCCTGTCACAGTACGCGGGACAACGGCCGCGGGCCTGCCTCCTGCGAGGCTCGAAGGGGTCAGTCGTCGAGGCGTCGTTCGACGCTCCTCCCACTCAACCTGCCGCCCACGACGGCGAATGAGAATGGGGCCAAGGGGCGGTCGAGGGGCTATCGTGGACAGGGGCTCCTGTCGGCGCCGTCTCGCTGCCACCGTAGCCGGCGTGATGACACGAGTCAGGCGGCTTGTTCCGATGCACACCTGTTCAGCCGTCGAAGAGGCCGCCTCGTCTTTAATCACCTCTCCGAGCAGGGAGAAGACGGCGTCGTGTCCCGGTTTCGTGGTCTGCCCGCCGGATAAGACCAGTAGATCGCGCGCGCGTGTCATGCCGACGTATAGAAGTCGCCGCTGTTCCGCCTCTTCCCGCGCCGCCATCTTCATGTCTACGAGC
>JBKJZK010000493.1:0-2671 GCA_046715215.1 Nitrospiraceae bacterium | reverse complement strand
ATCGAGGCACAGGCCCAGGCAGGCAACCCTGAATACTCGAAGAGGATCAGCACACAGGCCGCGGCACTCACGAACAAGCCGATCACTGCCAGCACCAGCGCAATCCCGAACCACAGAACCGTCTTGATGATCTTGTCGATTTCGTTCTGCACCTCGTGTCGCGCCAATGCTATTTCCTGTCGCACGAGCGTGCAAACATCTCTCAAGAGTCCGACTACCACTGTTTCAAGCCCAGATCGCTCTGTGTCCTGCAGTTGTGCCATCGCTATACCACCTTGGTTCGTGAGAGACTATGCGGCTCAGCGATTTCGCGACGAACCGTGATGAATAAATGCGGGCTAGCGATGCTGTGATGACAGTTCATCCTTCGTTGCATTGACCGTTTTTCTTCCCTCTTCAGCAAATCCTTTCGCCTGGCGGCCAGCCTCGCGCAACGACTCCTTCCCCTTCTCAAGGAATTCCTCACCGCGGTCCTTTGCGCTGTCCCATGCGTCGGTACCGTGATCGACGGCTTCATCGAGTTCATCTTTGGCACGTGTCGCGTAGTCGCGAAGGAGCCCGCGCATCTGCGAGCCTGACTGTGGCGCGAAGAGCAGCGCGACACCCGCGCCGACCAGCGCTCCTGTAACAAATGCCGATAGGTTTCCTGATTCATATTGGTCCGGTGATCCCATTGTCCATACCTCCGTATAGGTTAGTTCATCATCCTGTCCATGCCTTCCACCTTCCACAGACCCTCACGCATTTCGCCTATGCGGTCCGCCATCATGATGCCTGACTTTCTCATATGCATGGTCCGTAGGCTGTGCAATTTTATACACTTTGGGTTTCTCGTTAATCAGATATGGTGCGCGGCGCTACCAGTCCTCTGTTGCCGGAGAGAAGACCAAAACGAGTCTGCGCATATCGGTCTCTGTTGGAGTGGACAAGTTCACAGAGGGTGCTACTGCGGTGCATTCGGTCTTCAGCTGTTCGTCATGTGCTGATCTGTCGCGGACATTTTGTCCGACTCGAATTTTCCGGGCGTCCGCCGTCGTGGGCTCTCCGTGGGCATTTGTTTTGCCGTGTCGCTCGCCGGCAAACAGACTATCCTCATCTCTGCGAGCAACCAGGGTAAGCGCTAGCCTCGTGACGTCTCGCCTTTTGATATCCTGGGGTGCGTGTATCTTTGTTGAATAAACCAAGTCTCGAACTGCCAAGAGATTCGCCAGATGACAACGACCAGGAAAACCAAGGCGCGCCCACTGAAACATATCCGGTACGCAGTCGTCGGCTTGGGGCACATCGCCCAGGTGGCGGTGCTACCGGCTTTTGCCCATGCTGCCTCCAACTCACAGCTCACTGCGTTGGTATCTGATGATCCCAAGAAGTTGAAAGAGATCAGCGCACGCTATCGGGTTCCGTACACCTATTCTTACGAGCAATATGACCAGTGTTTGCGAGAAGGGCACATCGATGCGGTGTACATCGCCCTGCCGAATAATATGCACTGCGACTATGCGACACGCGCCGCCAACGTCGGTATTCACGTCCTCTGCGAAAAACCCATGGCCGTGACCGAGCAGGAATGTCGATTGATGATCCGCGCTGCCGAGCGCGCCCGGACAAAATTGATGATTGCCTATCGACTGCATTTCGAGGAGGCCAACGTGAACGCCGTGGAGATTGCCCGATCCGGCAAGCTCGGCAAGCTGCGCATGTTTAACTCTGTATTTGCCTTGCAGGTGCGCGAAGGGGACATCCGGGTTCGACGGAAAATGGGAGGCGGCTCGCTCTATGACATCGGGGTCTACTGTATCAATGCGGCCCGCTATCTGTTTCAGGATAATCCCGTCGAAGTCTGCACCTTCTCGGTGAAGGGAACGGACCGGCGCTTTCGGGAAGTGGATGAAATGTCGGGTGCGCTCCTGCGTTTTCCCGGTGCTAGACTCGCTAGCTTTATCTGCAGCTTCGGCGCGGCAGACGTATCCTCCTATGAAATCATCGGGACCAAAGGCCGCCTGCAAGTCGATCCCGCGTTCGAATACGTCGGCCCTCTCACGCAGCGCCTCACCCTTGACGGTAAAATCAAGACCAGGCAATTTCCCGCCGGCGATCAGTTCGCGGCAGAACTCATCTATTTTTCTGATTGTATCCGTCGCAACAAAGAACCGGAACCTTCCGGTCTGGAAGGCCTAATCGACGTCCAGATCGTCCAGGCATTGTATCGCTCAGCAGCGCAGCGAAAGCCGGTCAAGCTGGCGTCTCCGGCCAAACGTCAGTGGCCCACGAAAAGGCAGGTGATTCGCCGTCCGCCTGCTCATAAGCCCCCGCTCGTGCATACCCATTCTCCGTCCATATAATAGCTCCCGGAGAAAGTAACTGAGACACCGATGCGCAGCGGCGACGCTGCAATCCTCACGCGTGTTTTCGTCACATTCATGCTGGCGACCGCTGAGCCACCGGCTCTCGTAACTGCGTACTTTGACGGCACGTGACAGGCGGACTCCTTGTTGGGGTTCCTGTAATCCCAACATGAGAATGTCCGCTTCTGCAAAGTAGAAATGAGCTACCCCCGATTCCGTAGACACCCCCGAAGGGGGACAGGGTTCTGGGTTTCAAACTGCTCGGGACTGACATAGCCGAGCGTTTGGTGTAACCGTTGCCGATTATAGAACACTTCAATGAACTC
>JBKJZK010000492.1:0-1660 GCA_046715215.1 Nitrospiraceae bacterium | reverse complement strand
TCGCCGGGATGACCGACAAAGAAACGGAACAGACGGGTCGATTGCTCCAATCGTTGGCGGAGAAACATGCGATCGTCGTCATCGAGCACGACATGGAGTTTGTCCGGCAGATCGCCCGTGTCGTGACGGTCTTGCACGAGGGCACCGTCATTTGCGAAGGCACCGTCGAGAAGGTGCAGGCGGACGATCGCGTACGAGAAATATATTTGGGCAGACAAAAGGTCGCCCATTAGCAGGATGCTGAAAAAGGGGGCGGGGTGGCTGAGACGATCCCCGTGCTCGCGCAACGCGCGGTCGCGGACTCCCCTCGTTGGACGCGCGCAGTTGGGATCATCCCAGCCACCCCTTATTACGCGATAGCTCGCTGCGGCCTTACTTGGGGCAAGGCGCGTCCCTGGGCGAAGAGGCTGTTTTAGCAGACTTAGGGCGGGCGGGTGAAATAACCGCCAGGGTTGGGCGGGTGAGAAGTCTGGCCCGTTTGAATATCCTACAAAGGCAACCGAAGCTACGCCATGCTCCAGCTTGAAAAAATCAACGCCTACTACGGCGAAAGCCATATTCTCCGTGATGTGTCCTTTACCATCGACTCTGGAGAAGTCGTGTGCCTCATGGGGCGGAACGGTGTCGGCAAGACGACCACATTGAAGGTATTGACCGGCCTCCTGCCCGCGAGGTCAGGACGGATGATGTTTGATGGAGCCGATATCACGAAGGAGGCGACCGACGGGCGAGCACGCCGAGGGTTGGCCTTGGTGCCGCAGGGTCGGGAGATTCTTCCTCATCTGACGGTCCGGGAGAATCTTCTGCTCGGCTTCTGGGCGAGGTCGGACAAGCCGAACGGGACGGTCGAGAAGACCGTGTTCGATGAAGTCTACCAGCTTTTTCCCAAGCTCACACAAATTCTCAATCGTCCAGGCGGCGTCCTGAGCGGCGGCGAGCAACAGCAGTTGGCGATCGGCCGCGCGATCTTGTCGAATCCCAAGCTACTCTTGCTCGATGAGCCGACCGAAGGGATTCAACCTTCGATCGTAGACCAAATCGAAGACGTGATCATTGGATTCAAAAAACAGCGCCGTTTTGCCATCTTGTTGGTCGAGCAGGGGCTCCACTTTGCCGCCCGCCTGGCGGAGAAGTATGTGGTGATGGCCAAAGGGGCAGTGGTGGTGGCGGGCAAGAGTAATGAGTTGAGTGCGGAAATGGTGAAGAAGCATTTGACGGTGTGACAGGGAAGCGGGACGGCTAGGTGGACTCCTTGCTCGCAGAACGCGCACGGTGAAAGGGATGGAATGACACCCGTGCTGATCCCTTGCTCCCGGAGCGCGCACGATCAGAAGAGAATGAGGGAGCAGCCAGCCGTCTTTCTTGCTCGCAGAGCCCCCACGATAAAACGGTGGTCGCTCGATGCGCGCAGTGAAAGCCAGCCTGACTTCTCCCTCATGGGACGAGGGGGGAAGGAATCTTGGAGTGAAAAATCTCGCTCGATGGGAGCAGTTGAAGTCCCCCTGACCACCCTGATACTATTCTGGGCCTCCATTGAGTCGAGGGAGCGAGGCTGCGTTCTAGGCGATTGACGAATGGCCATTGACGATTAACGGAGTTGCACTATGCATCTGACACCACGGGAACAAGAGAAACTGTTGATCTATGTCGCGGCGAATTT
>JBKJZK010000491.1:0-2621 GCA_046715215.1 Nitrospiraceae bacterium | reverse complement strand
CCGCCGCCGGACGCTGCGCATGTTCCAGAAAGAGGTCGCGCACCGACCCTGATCCGATTTCTTGCAGCTGTCGCAGGAGCGAGGGTGTAAAGTTGAACGTGGCTTTGATGGCAGGAAACTTCTCCAGCCCATAGGCCATATCGTAGTAGGCCTTGGCGGCATGGAGGCGCACCCAGGGCATACTGGCAGACCCAGCGACCGGGTCCGTGTAGTAGGGCTGATGCATGTGCCAGAGAAAACAGATGTGGGCAGTCTTCATAGTCGAATGTTATTGAGGACTTATGGGGAGTATGTCATAGGGGTAAGGGGCGCGCAATAAATAGAGGAATCTGCATCGTGGACAATCAAGTGGGACAGTCAGCATGGATGCGGTTATTGGTCTATTGGGGGCCGGTGGCCGGCTGTGCAGGACTGACGTTCTACCTTTCGGCGCAATCACACCCGGAAGATCAACTGCCATCGTTCTTGCTCAAAAACGTCAGCGACAAAGTCTTGCACGCGGTGGAGTATGGCATCTTGTCCCTCCTCTGCTACCGGGGGTTTCGATGGGCAGCGGGACCGGCTGTCGCTCGGCAGGCGCTCGTGCTGGCGATCGTGACGGCTTCGGTCTACGGCCTCACGGATGAAGTGCATCAACTCTTTGTCCCATTCCGCGAGGCCGGTTGGCAGGATTGGCTGGCCGATATAATCGGTGCAGTCATTGGGGCGATGGGTTGGCGGTTCATCAGCTCGGAATGATGCCGAGAACCGGCGTCTGCCATAAGGTTTTTCCTCGTTTGTCTTGCTCGTTCGCTTTGTCTGGCTTCTTTGGTTCGCTGAACGAATCCTCGTCACGTTTCACGCATCACGTTCCCTGGTGTTCCCCCGGCAAACCGCGTATCATTCGGCGTCGCCATAGGGCTGACAGCACCGTTCGACAACCAGCGAGACGCCGACCGTGACACCACCGGAACCAATTCGGGTATTTGACTCGCAGGGCGAGGATTACAAGCGCGCCTTCCAGGTCTTTCTCGACCACACCGACCAGAAGCGGAACGCGAAGCGGGTGTTACAGGGTTTGGTGGACGACCTGCCCGCGCGCCAGGTCTTTATCGACGCCGGCGCCGGCAACGGTGAAGTCACCCGGGCCTTTGCCGGGGCCTTCGGCCGCACCATCGCCATCGAACCGAACGCCTATCTCTTATCGCAGCTCCGGCGCGCCGTCCCGCAGGCCGACCCCATCGGCACATCGATTCTGGCTGCCAGCCCGGAGGCCCTAGGCGATTTCGTCCTCTGTTCCCACACTCTCTACTACATTCCGGCGGACGAGTGGCTTGCGCACCTCGAACGGCTCGTGTCCTGGATGTCGCCGACTGGCGTCACCGTCGTCGTGCTTCAGAACCGCGGCACCGCTTGCATGACCATGGTGGAGCATTTCTTCGGCCACCGCTTCGACCTCGCTGGCCTGGCCGACGCCTTTCACGCCAAGCACGGCGACCGCTACGACGTCACTACCACCCTTGACCCGGCGCACGTGGAGACCTCGGAGCAGGCCGCGGCCTACACCGTTGCCGAGTTCATGCTCAATCTTCTGCCGATCAGCCGCCCGCCCGCCCGGCGCGACCTGGAGGCCTACGTCGCGAAGCACTTTGCTGCGCCCGACGGCACCTATCGCCTCTCCGTCCATCAAGACTTCCTCCAAATCCGCCCGCGGCGGTAATCCTCCCCCCCGTCTCAACACTTCCCCCGTCCCTTGGAAATGCTTCAATTTTCACCTTTTTCCCGTTGATTGTTTGCGATCGGGAGGGTTTTCTGTGTCGTACCGCGTTCGCACTGCGTGAAGGAAAGATCCTCTATGACCGGGCCGCCTAAGAGACCGGGTTTCGTACGTCTGTGGGACTCTTCTTCCTGCCGGCGCTCGTCCGGCTCCTCTTCCGCCCGGCATTCTTGAAGCCCTGAATCCCTACGCGATCGAGACTCGATATCCTGGTGTCTGGGAACCGATTGAGCGGGACGAAGTGTTGCGCGCCGTTGCTGCCGTCCGACTTGTTCGTGATGCGGTTCACCCACTGCTCTCCCCGATTGTGTTGCCGTGACTCGCGTCTCGTGTCGATGGAATCCCTGCACACCATCTCCTTCTCGATATTATATCGAGATGCTCTGGAGGATGCGCGATCACTTCGTCAAGAGGCGCGCCGGCATCCGTTCCATCCTCGATCTCTCGACCTGAAGTCTCTTTCCCACTTATGTTAGGCTCGTGGCGCATTGCATCACATCAAGAGAGGGCATTGCTGTGAAACAGGGCTATCGGTTGATCATTGTGGACAAGGCTGGCGTGCTGGTCTCTGAATTCCAACTGACGGAGAACGCCCTGGCCCAGCCGGAGGCCTTTGTCGCGGCGCTCAAGCAATCGATCGAGGACATTGAAGAGGAGGAGCCGTGAAGAACGAGGGTGAGGTTCTGGTCCACGCTGGGCGGTGGGAACGTCCGCGGGTGCCTCGGTTATCTCCTCTTGGAATGGCACCGATGCTGGTCCCATTGCGGCCGTCGAGCGAGTTTACACATAACCCGTCCGAGCTTGCTCGTTCTCTCTTCAGGGATGGGGGCTGATTGATCTTCCACTGCGCGCCACTTTCTCACCC
>JBKJZK010000490.1:0-5696 GCA_046715215.1 Nitrospiraceae bacterium | reverse complement strand
ATCGGCGACGCCGCCAAACGGTCAGCGGAGGGCCATCGTCTCGCTGCGCACTTACGTGACCGACTCGAGGCTGTGCACGCTCGCGTCCAGAGGATCGCTCATCGCCCTCGCGTGGTCTGTATCGAATGGCTCTCTCCACTCTACCTCGCAGGTCACTGGGTTCCTGAAATGGTCCAGCTCGCCGGCGGCCAGGATGTCCTCGCGCAACCTGGAAGCCCCTCGCGTGTTGTGACGTGGGACGAGGTCCTGGCCGCGGTTCCAGATGCCCTTATCGTCATGCCCTGTGGTTTTTCGGTTGAACGGACGCATGCAGAGCTGTTCCAGATGATGCAGCAACCGGGTCAATGGCGCCTGTCCCCTGACCTGGTGCAGCACACATTCCTGGTCGACGCCTCTTCCTACTTCAGCCGACCAGGCCCTCGATTGATTGACGGCATCGAACTCCTGGCGGCCATCCTGCACCCGTCAGACCACGCCCACATTCACGAATCCATGGCCTGCCGCCTTGGACCACTACCGATTCACCAACGCCCATGACCTCACTCTCCGTCACTGACGCGCAAGCCTACTGCACGGCTCTCACCAAGAAGAGCGGGAGCAATTTTTATTATTCCTTCCTCTTTCTCCCAAGAAAACGGCGCGCCGCAATGTACACGGTCTATGCCTTCTGTAAGCAAGTCGATAATGCGGTCGATGACCCCCCGGCAGGAAGCAACCCTCAGGAGGAACTGCGACGATGGCAAACCGAGCTTGAAGCGGCCTACCGTGGCACGCCGACTTTCCCGGTGACCATCAGTCTGGCCAACCATGTACGGCAACTGGCTATCCCACAGACCTATTTCGATGAGCTGATTAAAGGGGTCGAAATGGATCTCGCGGCCTCACGCTACGCCTCATTTCAGGAACTCTCGCTCTACTGCTATCGTGTCGCGTCAGTCGTGGGACTGATCTGCCTCCATATCTTTGGACCTACATCGGCTAGGGCACAAGACTATGCCGTCGATCTCGGGATGGCGTTCCAACTGACGAACATTCTACGGGACATCGAGACAGACGCAGCCCAAGGCCGCATCTATCTGCCGCAAGACGATCTCATGAAATTCGGCTGCACCGATCAGGCGATCCTCCAGCGCCAGGAGAGCACGGAGCTCCGCACGTTACTCCATTTCGAAGCCGCGAGGGCCCATGAGTACTACGCCAAGGCACAAGCGGCCTTCGAGGCCCTACCGGCACGCGACCGGCGGGCGCTGACTGTCTCTGAAATCATGCGCGCCGTGTATTTCCGTATTCTGCAAAAGATCGAGGAGCCGGAACATCAGATATTCGGCCCTCGAGCCCGGCTCGCAACGAGTCGTCGACTGGCCGTGGCTGCCGGAGTCTGGCTCCGCTCCCAATTCTCGTGACGTCCATCAGCGCTCAGTCCGTCGTGATTCTTGGTGGAGGCCCGGCCGGTCTCACCGCCGCCTACCGCCTCACCCATCATGGCTATCGAGTCTCAATCATCGATCGTCGCCCCCTGCTTGGAGGCACCCGATCAAACGAAGACCTTTGTGACGACCCTGAGCCCTTCACTATCCTCGGCTGCCATCGCGCAACACAAGCCTTGCTGCATTCGCTGCATCCCGATCCACAGCAGCCGGCAGAGGTCGAGATCCCGCTAGAATTTCGTCTCCATGACGACTCCCTCGTTCATTACCCGCGCACCTGCTTCCCCGCTCCTCTTCATACATGGGTGAACCTCTTGAGATTTTCCGGCATCCCCTGGAAAGAGCGATGGAGACTGGCAGCATGGGTGGAACGGCTGTGGGAAGGCGATGAGAGGCTGCCTGCCGATCTGGAGCAGCGCACCGCCGACGAATGGCTTGCTTCAATCAGCCAAAGCGCGCGGACGCGCCGTGTCGTCTGGAGTCCTCTCGCACGATGGCTGACCGGCAATGATCTCTCCACAATGTCCGCCGATGCCTTCATCACGTCGATGAGGCCATTGTTCCTGAGCACTCGTTCAGATAGCCGCATCTCGGTTGTTCAGGACTCGCTTCAGACCTGCTTCGTACAACCAATCACTGAAACATTGACCCAGGTCGGCGCGAACATTTTGCGCAATACTGAAGCCACACAGCTCCGTTACGAACGAGACCGCATCTCGGGCGTCCTGCTGGGGGATGGTTCCCTGCTACAAGCTGATTGGTATGTGGCAGCCCTGCCCCCTCAACAGCTCAAGCCCTTGCTCCCAGAGCGATGGCTGACCCGCTACGCCTATTTTCAACAACTCGCGGAATTGCTATCGGTCGACAGCACAATCCTCCATGTGCATGCCGAGCAACCCTGTGCCACCCCTCGCCTCATCCTGCTGAATGACACATCATTTCACTCGGTACTCGCCACAGCGGCAACGCCTGATCGCACCAGCTTCTCTCTCATCACGACCGACAGTCAGTTCGCGCAGGCTCGACCGGACTCAAATCTTGATATGGCTATCCCTGACCTGCTCAGATCGTTGGGGCTCCTCATGCCTGAAAGCAGGATCGCATCGACCCGCCGTCTGACAATTACAGGCGCCATCCTTTCACTCAGGCCCGGGACAAAATTACATCGACCCATCGAACGCAGTCCGATTGCCAACTTGCTGCTGGCTGGTAGTTGGACCGATACAGGATGGCCCCCCAACCTCGAAAGCGCCATTATCAGTGGCAACCGCTGCGCCGATGCGATAGCTCTTCGCTAGCAGCCATGTTTCTCTTCCATTGACAAGGAACGCCCGCCCGCCTAAAATCCTTTGTACTTTTCAACCGCTCCACTTCACCATCATGCCCCTCCTTGAACTCAGCAAGTCTCTGCATGACTGCCAACGTTGCAAGCTCGCGAAGATGGGCCGAACCCAAGTGGTGTTTGGTGTGGGAAATCCGCATGCGAGCGTGATGTTCGTGGGGGAAGCGCCGGGCTTCAACGAAGACCAGCAGGGGGAGCCGTTTGTCGGGGCTGCAGGAAAGCTCTTGAACGATCTCCTACAATCGGCAGGATTGTCACGCAGTGATATCTACATCGCGAACGTGATTAAATGCCGCCCCCCGAACAACCGCGACCCGGAACCAGATGAAGTCGAGACGTGCAAACCGTTTCTGATGCAACAGATCGCGATGATCCGTCCGAAACTGGTCTGCACATTAGGAAATTGGGCGACACAAACATTGCTGGAACGGAAGGTGGGGATAACAAAGGTTCGCGGCCAGGCGTTCTACTTGAAAGACTTTGTCCTCTTCCCCTTGCTGCATCCGGCCGCGGCCTTGCACCAAGGCAGCATGCTTGAACCGCTTCGTGAAGACTTCAAAAAACTGCGAGCGTTCCTTGACCGCCACTCCCAACCGGCCCCAGTGGAAAACACACCGCCATCCGCACCAATTCTCAACATCGAACCGCTGCAACCTACCCAGATGGATTTGTTTGGGTCATAACTCGCCTTTCACCATTCGATTCAGTTCAAAGCAACCGGGTTTGCTTCTCTCTCAAGATGTGATTACGCTGTAACTTCATAGGAGGTAGGCATAAAAGCGCACATCGTTCGAATTGGCAATTCATGTGGCATCCGACTTCCGAAGACATTGCTTCAGGAAGCCCAACTTGAGGATGAAGTCGAGCTTCGGGCCGAGCCTGGCCGTATCCTGATTTCCAAAACGACCAAGCCGCGCACCGGTTGGGCCGAAGCTGCCCGACGTATGCGGGAACGGGACGAAGATCGTATCATCGACCAGCCGACGCCAACTCGGTTTGATAAGAAAGAGTGGAAATAAAGACAAGATGGAGTCAGTTCTTGACTTTGCACTTCTCAATCAATCACCTGTGCCGTCTGAGGGTAAAGTCAAGAACTGACCCCAATGTACCCGTATGAATCTCTTTAGATAGCCATGAGTAGGAAGACATTCATTGAATCGCAAGGCGCGACCTGCAGAAACTGGAACTGGAGCTGGTCCTTCATCAACGAAAAGATGAAGTTCATTATTTTTGGAGCCTGGGACAGGAACACAGAAGGAAGCACGGCCTTAATCTTTGATGAGGCTTGGGAGCGTAATGCCGCGGGACGAAAAAACCCGGCTTATCCGGAGGCGAGAGAGCACATTCGACTTGTTGAGGAAGAGGGATATTCGCTAAAAACATTCCCAATGATTTACTCGGATGAACGAAAAGATGAAGACGGTATTGGCCCTGCAAAGATTAAAGGATTCGTGCCAGAGCTCACCCCAAAGATCCTTAAAAAGGTCGGCAGCAAGTGGTATGCCTCAGATGGTACCCTCTCAACACTGCTGCCAGAGGAAGTAGAAAACCCTGAGAGATATGCTGAAGGGGCATCACGTATCGTATCTGTTAATGCATATGAACGGAATGCAAAGGCCCGGGTTGCATGCATAAAATACTATGGTGCAGCGTGTATCGTTTGTGGTTTCAATTTTCAAACTGTATACGGCCAGATTGGCGCTGGTTTTATCCACGTGCATCACTTGGAACCGCTGTCCAAGATTAAGAAGCAGTATGAATTAGACCCAATTAAACACTTGAGGCCTGTGTGCCCGAACTGTCATGCAATCATTCATAGTACACAACCAGCCCTGACTATCGAGCAATTGAAAAGCCATTTAGGGCGTAAAGACGACCCATAACACAGCTCTCAACCTGACTTGCACTTCGGCATTTCGCGTTCTGCAACTCACAGATTAGCCTTGTGTTACTCCACAAGAGAAACTGAATTCGTGTTTATTGGGGCAGTCTAGGGGGCCGGTTCCGGTCAGGCTCATGGGGGCACTTCCTGACCGCGCACCTCGGTGCTGAGGGAAGCTCAGAACGCAAGAATGAGGTCTGGCTTTGCTATCCCAAACTTCTCAGTGCGGGGCTGGAGTTCAGAGCGAACATCGCCGGAAGAGTGGGGCCTCATCCAGACTCAGCTGGGAAGGAAAGCGGAAACTGACCGAGTCCGCGAGAGAATTTCCGGATGGTTTCGCTCGGCGGAGGCCGAAGGAATGACTCCGAGAGACGTGGGAGTAGTTGAGCCTCAGCATCACGTCTGTCTCAACAAATCCTTCCAGCTTATCCCTTTCCCTCAACGACGCCCGCTGCTGCTGACGCGTGCATCAGCGCTCTGCTGAGTCTCGCCGTAGTGAAGTCACGCGGCCCGCTCACAGCGGGTGGCATAGACTGTTCGACGCTCCGTTCGACCATCGGTCTGAACGGAGCTAGATTCTGGGCCAAGCGTGGCTGAACGTGAGGGCGAGCCAGCAGGGCGCTGGCAAAAGCGTAGGCAGAATCGGGCGGCAAACCTGTACTGTTCGAGGCTCGGCGAGTTTACAGGCGAGAGCACGCCAGGCGTAGTTGGGTGATTCAGGAGGTCTTGCGGCGGCGCGCATCCTCCCGGGCGGCGGTCCTAGGCTTTTGCTTTGATGGTGGACGAGGAGTCTGAATCGGCGGCTTCACTGCCTTCTTCCTCGGCAGGCTTTTCTTCTTCCGGGACATCGAACCAGGACACGAGCATCTCGTCCCACCAGGCCTCATCGATCTCTTTCCCAGGATCGCTGCCTAAAAACGCGACATCGTCCTTTGTGATGTCGGGGCCGACCAGCTGAGGCTGGAACTTCGCTCGTTCGATGATTTCTTTCGTGGCATACCCTCCGACAATCCAGGAATCAGGATCGGCTCGACGGGATTTGTAG
>JBKJZK010000489.1:0-10550 GCA_046715215.1 Nitrospiraceae bacterium | reverse complement strand
GGGGATCACCTTCTTGGTCTTTGCCATCTTGCCCGACACTATACATCACACCCTTCTGCTGATCGACCAGCATTGGGAGACCGGTAAAGGGATCGTAGTAGGCCTGCCCTGCCTTTGCGAGGCGCGTGAGCACATTTTCCTCTTGTGCCCCTCGTCTGATCCAGACTTGCAGGCTCGCCAGCCGAAGCCGTGCATCGGTTTCCACCATACGCCCAACATAGGGATCCCATGAGGGGAGTGGCTCGATTCCGATGATGTGCTCGATCGGATTCGCCAAGTAGTCCACCGCGCTGACAGCGGGAGTCCGAATGAAGCTGGACGGTTTCGGCAAGTTGGTGTAGCGCCCTTCCGCAACAGCTTTGCTTGCCGCCTCGTAATAGTCCGCATAGGCATTGGATCGCCGCTGCACAGGAAGGGGCATCGCCGCCGCCAGGGCAACGTGAAGAGGACGCTCGTTGGTCTTGTCGTTCTTTAGGCTCGTCGTCACGGCCTTAGTCGCCCACACGAGATGGCTCTGCATCGGCCATCGGAGAGACAGCTCAACCTGATCGAACGGACGAAGGATCTTGCCGAGTCGACCGATCGCTGTCCCTTCGAGGTCCTGACGGGTCAAGAGCCCGGACGCGATTGCGACATCGTCCTGGACTGCCGTCGCTGCCAGCATCTTCACCATCAACGTCTTCGACTGTCCCAGCACAGCGCGCCAGGATCCCATATCGGTCTCAAGTCGTCCGAGGCCGGTGCTGAGATCCTGCGCAAACCCTTCTGCAAGGTACAGCCGATGGGCCAGCAAGATATGAGCACAGTTCGGACTCAGGATTTGCCCGTATCCCACATCTTCAAACGGCATCGAAAGCCATTGTTGGTAGCGCCCGAGGGCAAGCGATTCTTGAGCCGCCCATGATCGTACAACTGCAGCCTGCGGCTTCAGCTGTGCCACCGGGTCGGCACTGGTGAACCATCCACGGGCCACGTCAGCGGAGGCCCCTGTCGTCGTCCCTTGCCCCTCATCACCGAGCATGCAGGCGCTCGCAGCTTGAAGATCGCTCCCTTCCACCTTGCGCTCGTAACCCACTTGGAGCGGATCCTGTTCCGCAGAAGCGTCGAAGCCGAGCAGCAAGAGATACCCGTTTTTTCTTGAATCAGTGAGTGCCTGTGGAGGACTCGTTGTCAGGTTGTGATAGACCGACGACGGGGGAGCTTCCATCACCATCCAGGCTAATCCAACCGCCCCGATGCCGACCGCCACCAGCACAACACAGGAGAGCGCCAACCCCAAACAGAACAAGGCAATTGATCGTGTCGTCGAAAAACAGGACCCGATAAACGACGAGATGCCAATGCGGACCCGCGCCACTCTGGCGGCAAACCGAGGGCGCGGTCTTAGCGACGCTAAACGATCCTGCGTGAGAACCTGGCTTTTCTCTCCCATTGAGTCAAAAAGAACATCAACAGCCGACGCAGCGACCGAGCGCGCAGGTTCTGGTATCGGGTGAGTGGATTCGGTGCCGGAATCCTGCCACGCTGCAGGAGACGATGGGGGAAAATTCACAAAGGTGATCGATTCACTCGCCCGAACCCATTCCGGTCTCGTATCTTCCTGAAGAACAACCTTTTCGACGACGGGGGCTACCGCATCCGAGGGAGCCGATTCCCATCCACCACTACGCGACAGCTCGACGACCACGTCAGACGGTTCCTCAACCAGCGGTAATGGAGCCGGCGGAACGACTGGAGCCTCCCCCTTCTCCTTGTCCCAGTTTCGTTTCTTTTCAGACTGACGATCTGGCTGAACTTCTACTTCGCCAGTGCTCCAATGTGTGGAAACCGGTTCAGGTGCAGGTGCTGTTTCCGGGATCACCGCAGAACGTGAAGGCTCCGGAGCAGAGGCTTCCGGAAGCAACGCCACGGGCTGCAGCTCCGTAAAAGACGGGAACGAAACTGGTTCGGATTCACGAGCGGGTTCGACCGGCTTCGACAGAGGCGGCACCGGAAGGTCCACCGTGAAGGAGCTTGGGGTGGCGCTCGAAATAGTCGGTGGCTCCTCTGGCCGCGATGGTTCTTCCGAAAGAAGAACCGCGGTTGGCTGTGGCAGATCGGACTCTCTGATCGCACCTGTTTCTGCAATCGACTCACTCGCTTCACTCAAGATCGAAGGATAAGCCGATGGCAACGGCTCAGGATCGCTGAATGAGACGGGCGGTTCTGGAGGTGATGTAATGGATGGAGAGAGCTCTGGGTCTGGCACCGATTCGGGTCGAACTGATTCTAAGTCCCTCGCATCCTGTAACATCGCATCCGGCTTGGAAAATGCGGCAGGCGAACTCGACGACAAACTTCCTGCGGCAAACTTCCAAGCGTCGTCGAAGACGGTGTGCCATGAAAATGGGACCGTGGGCGAGGAATCAGCGGCGGACGGGGTCGGGACTTCGGGCTCTGGAGTGACCGTGGGACTCGTTGACGGCTCCGCCGCAAAGATCGCCTCACTAGGCTCCGTCAGATCTGGCGCAGGAGCTGGACTCGGCAACTGATCTGATACAAGTTCAGGCTGCGTGGTAGCGGACGGGACAAGAACGGATTCACCGCCACATAGGGATGCTCCATCCGATTGAGCTAACGGAGCCGTCGACGGAGCCGCTTCCTCAATCTTGATGGTCGAGTTCTCTATCTGCTCCCAGGGCATAGGAGAAGATAATCCCAGCGATCCGACAGAAGCGATGATGACTCCCCCAACATCCGCTGTACGTTCCTCTGAGGAGCTAGGGATATGACCCTCATCCACGAAGGGCGAATATTCGACAATCGGATCTTCCATCCTATCATCACGATGTCCACTCGACGAAAGCGGCGGCTCGGCCAATATCGATGGCAACAAATCCTGATCGAGGAGATTGGCCTCCTGGATTGGCCCAGTACATTCGGACGTAGAAACCTCCAGCTCCTCTGGCGCCAAACCGACCGGTGCCTGGTCAATCAAAACGTCCGGAACATCGAGCGATTCGATAACGGGATCCGACGAAGTGGGTGGCGGGGTCTCGTAACTCGGGGGAGCCCCATCACACTGTTCCCACTGCATCACATCAGAAGCCCTAGACGCTTCAGTGGTGGCGAGGATTTCGTCCTGGGGCTGCGAGGCATCGACTTCCAATAACGTTACTGCGGCAGGAGTCAGCGGATGAGGCACAAGAAGCTCACCCGTTTGTATGTCGAAGAGAGAGGCAAACTGAAAGGCCACAGCGCTGGCCGGCGCAAGTTCTCTCACCTTGGCATAGAGCTGAGAAGATTTCTTGGAATTTTCAGAGTCCGGGCCCTCGATGAGAATGTCAATTGCCTTGCCCAATTCGGCCACCGCAGCCATGGCATCTCCCTTTTCCTCGTGCACACGGGCCAAGAGTTCGAGGAACGGGACGCAACGAGGTCCGGCAGCCAAGTATTCACGCACCAAGGATTCGGCCAGCCAGAAGTCTTGTCGACTGATCGCATCATTGGCGAGGGACTCAAATGCTTGCCGAGCCGTGACAAGACTGCCTAGTCGTACATGCAGCGTGGCAAAGAGTCGTCGAGCTTCCAGGTTTTGAGGATCAAGTGAGAGCAGCTCTCTCAACGCAGCCGACGACCGGCCGTACTTGCCGGTGTTCATGTGGATGATGGCTTCCTCGAGAAGTGCGCTCTTCTTGCTGTAGCCGACAACGCCCCGTTTGTGCACCCGGGAGGGAGTCTTTTTGTCAGCTTTTTGAGGGGGTTTCTTATCGATCCGCACCATACAACCTTAGCAGATCATGGCGAGATACGAAGCGGCTCCCCTGGCCACTTTGCACAAGATTTGGCTTCTGTTCTCTTTCTCGCGATCCTGAGGAGGCAAACTGGACCGAGAAGGGCAATCCTAGTGCCATTATGGGGTTCACAGTTGACTTAAATGCCCTTGATTATTAAGGTGTTAGACGAGCCCATCCGCCGCCTTTTCCTCGATCATTTTCCAAAAATGAAGATGCCCGTCCCAGGCCGCTACGAGCGAAACAGGCTGAGGTCGTAAGGTTGAGCAAAGCTCAGACTCTTTTCTCTCAACCTTGACCTGAGCCTTAACCTTCCAGAAAGCTGGCGAACTTTTTCAGCATCCTGCAAAACAGGATGTCGAGCAACCAAGCGGCAAGCCCGGCCGTCTGATCGCGGGAATCTGGTGCTGATCGTTGGTTGCAGTAGCAGCTCTCCTGCCACAGACACACTGGTACGGTTGTGTCGATGACGAGCCTTATGGTACCGTTCTCCACTCCCATTTTCATGCTCGCCGCGGTCCGGGGGATGATCGTCTCTCCGCATTCAATGTTTGGGAATCATGGATTTTTTCTCTTTCGGACAATTGAGGTGGATCAGACAGGCTTCTCTCGTCTGTCTGCTGACAGTGCTGAGCGCATTTCTGCTTCTTCCCAACCTGCGGGCTGAATCAGGAGGGAGTTCCTCTGGTCGCGTCTCCCTCGACTTCAACGACGTCGAACTCTCTGTTTTTGTTCGCTTCATCAGCGAGTTGACCGGAAAGAACTTTGTCTTGGACGATTTCGTCAAGAAGGCCGGGGGAAAAATCAGCGTGTATTCCCCTACCAAGGTCACACACGACCAAGCGTACAGCATGTTCGTGGCGGCGCTCGAAGTCAGTCGTCTGGCTGTCGTCACAAAAGGGAATGTCTATCAAATCGTGGCGATGGGGGATCTTCCTCCGGAACGAGGGGCATTCGTCTACAAACTCAAACACGCCAATGCGACCGACCTTGCGGCCATCCTGACCAATCTCGTCGCCCGATCTCAGACCGTGGCACAGACGGCACCGGGTACACGACCACTATTTAGACCCTTGAGCGAATTCGAAGCTCCTGTCCAGGTCTTTGCGGATAAGGCCACGAATTCGATCATCATCAGTTCGACAAAAAGCGCTTACACCAGGTTGCAGTCCGTCATTCGGGACCTGGATACTCCCCGGAAGCAGGTCTTTGTCGAAGCCGTCATTTTGGAGGTGCAGGTCGATCGGCTTAGACAGATCGGGAGCGACCCGCTTCAGGTAATAGGTTCGGGCAGGAGCGGTTCACTGCAAGGCATTGCTGGATTCAATAGCGCTCCCGAAAATTTGGCAACCATCGCACAGGCCATTAGTGGGGTCGCTGCAGGCGCTGCAACTGTCGGAGGGGTGTCGCTCCTCAACACGGTCAACGTGCGAGCATTTTTAAATCTGTTGCTGAGCCTCACGGACACGAATGTCCTGTCGACCCCCCAAGTGCTCGCCGCAGATAACCAAAAAGCCAAAATCGTCGTGGGTGAAAATCGTCCGTTCCCCACGGGTCAGGCCCAGGGAATCACGGGCGGGACCCTTGTCACGATCGAGCGGAAGGATGTCGGTGTCACACTGGAACTCACCCCCCAGGTTCTGGAGAACGACCTGATTCGATTAGAAATCAAGCAGGAGATTACCGCGATCGCGGAGAATGTCGCACAAACGATCGGAAGCGGGACGTCCAGCATCCCGGTCGGACCCACCACGACCAAACGGTCGATGGAGACGACCACCATTGCCAAAGATCAACAGACGATCGTCGTCGGCGGGCTCGTGCGGGATAACGTCATCCTCAACGAACGGAAAGTCCCTCTCCTTGGAGATATCCCATTCTTAGGTTGGCTCTTCCGCTTCCAAAGCCGAGCGACCCAGAAGCTCAACCTGCTCGTATTCCTGACCCCAACTCTAGTCAGGGACGAGGCAGACATGGTGGAGTTGAATGCCCGAAAATCAGCGGAATTGGGGACAATGCAGCGCGAAAATCAGATTGAGGAACCAACCAGACTGAAGCAAGACGCCCTCGAAAAACTTGAGCGCCAGAATGGAATTCCCCGCCCCCTTCCGAATACAGTAGATCCATACGCTCCTCTCCAGCCACCCGTGCAACCTGAGTAATCTCTGATCAGCATCGGCGATCGCTGCCTTGGCCCGCATTATTCACGCGAGTTCATGACGAAATCGCTTGGAAGGCAGGCCAGAGGGAAGACGTTCCTTCTGGCACCCGCTAGCCTCTTGCCCCGTGCCTCTCGCCAGAATAACTGCAGCAGATGCGCGCATGAATAATGCGGGTTAAGGTGGCGTGAACGCACCGTGACAGGTCAACAAATCACCGCAATAACTGTAGAGATTGCTCGGCCAGGGGTATGGGGTGAGTGACGGGTTTCGAATTTCATCTGACCCCCCAAGCCACTCAGAAGATCAAGCACTTGGCGATGCAGAAGAGGAAAAACGTGGCAGAATTTCCGCAAATCTGCAACCAGACTCAACCGGAAAAATTTCTGCCGGCCCTGCTAGGGAAGTAACCCCCCGGATTGTTCGGCAGGCGGGAGGGGTCACATGAAGGCTCCCACGCCTAGCCAGACACCTACGCCGCTCCGCCTCCCATGACCCAGGGGGCCTTAACAAGCCGCGCCTATGCTGGTCAATAACCGAGCGGAGGGGAATGCGCCGCTGACGGTGCCGGCACTCTCCGAGATGCTACGCAGCTAGAGCTTGGCAATAAGTTCACCGCAGTCAGTGCAGTGATAGTTGCCCGTCAAATAGTCGCCTTCGCTCGCTTCCAATCCCTGGTTCAGATGCTCACATGCTGATGGAGCACTTGCTGTTTCCACTTCACTCGTAAGGCCTCCGCTTCAGCCTTCGTCATCACCACACCTCCGTGGTCCGCTCGCCGCCCGCAATCCGCGCACTATAAACAGCTCCTCGACCTCTTCAAAGGGTTCAGACTGTGAGACTGATGAGCTATTGAGTATGCACGTGTGTGTGCAGTTGGGAGATGGCGCGCAGGGACTCGTTGCCTTTTTCCCCTGAAAACTTCGATAGGGGATAGGCACACAAGAGAGAAAAGGGTTGTTCCGTCGCCAACCTGTTCCAGAGCTCTTCTAACCGCAGCGCGGATCGAGTATGCCCTTCGGCCCATAGGACGGCCGCCATTTCGCCAAAAATGCGGACCGAACCCTTCTGACGGGCCTCACTTATCATGCCACCAATCACATTCTTGAACCGAAGTTCGCTAGGCCAGTCATTCACCATGAATTTCAACAACCGTTCTCCCGCGTCAAAGCACATCAGATTGTCGTGAGCCATCTGTTCTGGGGTCAACGCCTTGAGGAGTTCTTCACGATGTTGCGCGGTCACCATCATGATGACCATATCATTGACCTGCAGCCCCTCTGTGATGAAGCGGGTCACTGATTCCGTCAAGAACGTGTCGTCGTTGTAAAACTGTATGGAATGATCGTGGGGACTCATGCGCCCTTTCGTGGTGAAACTAGAGAACAGTTATGGTAACTGACGTTTGGATGACAGCAAGTGCCCGGGGAGTTGTAGCGCATGAAAGAGAATGCGATGTGTCTAAAAGGTGCGAACACATGTGCCCATACGCATATAACGAGAAATAGTTTTGAGGTTCCGTCGAGAACCAGTACATTTGTGTTCATGGATTCCGAGCGATCATCGAATCCTCCACCCCTCTCCTCGTCTCCAAGCGAGACTCGCCAGGAGCACAGGAAGTTCCGACGTATTCCGGTCGCATTCCCCTGTTTGTTCTCGGCCAATGGTCCTGATGAATGGAGTGGAACGGTGGTCAACCTGTCACGGGAAGGTTGCGCCATCCGCAGTACAACACCGGTCCAAAAGGGCGATCATCTTGGTGTGCTGATATTCCCTTCCGCGAACCAGACACCCATGGAGGTGGGTATTGCGCCAGTGCGATGGTCAGCGAATGACCAATTTGGCGTGGAATTTCTTTCGCTCACCCCACGCGATGCGACCCGATTACAGGACTTCCTCACCCGCATTGGTGCTTAGGGCTTCCGCACATCGCTCCGTGTTCGGCTGGCCACTCGCTGGTGATCTGCCCATACGACCTGGGGAGACCGTCACGCCACCCACGATTCCCCCGATTGGCCGGGTTGTTCGGAGGAGACCGGATCGCCGGATCCCGGCTCTCACATGGCTGCAATATGATCCCGTCACGATAAAAATAAAGGCCCGGCACCTTTCGTCGAGCCTTTTGCTTCAGACTCCGCGAGGGTCGCACGGCGTGTTCACCACGTTTCCGTTGTGCGTTTTGCCGTTTTCCATCGCGCCTTCTAAAGCAGCCGCACGCTACCGCACCTCAGGAATAGTGCATACGAGGAAAAGGTCCAGTATGGTTCAGGACAAACCCTGGCTGTCCAAATGGGTAGTGGGTCAGTTTGAATTCGGCTATGTCTCCGTATGTAAATTTCACAATAGATTTTATGGCGCAAGGGCGCAATTGAAAGATGTGCACTATTGACCACTTTCTCTTTGGCAAAAATGCTACTGTGCTATAGCAAATCGACCCACGCCCGCTCTAAACAGGCTCTTGGGTATCAATGCCAGCGGATATGGCGCTACGGAAACCATAGTCGAATCCACCATCAACCTAGGAGGTTATCATGGAACCTGTCATTATCTTGGGCTTCTTATTCGCCGTGTTCTTGGGGCTGGGGGGTCTGATTTTGGGGGTTAATAATGACAACTGATGGCACGTCAGAATCTGCGCCTCCCCATTTCTTACGATTGAGTGGGTTGCGCCGGTCTTTATGAGGGTCGTTGGGACTGCGGGAGGCGGACTCGCTACCTGACTTATTTAAGCCGACAATTCGCGTCACGCTGAGATCGACACCGGCTGACTCCAAGCGCGCCAACGCTAGGAAATAAGCCTGCCCCTAACGCTCTATCCTCTTCCGTTGGCGTCAGCTGATGCTGATGCTTCGGTGAGATACGAACACCATCCTCGTGGAGGTCGATCACGAGAAAGCGACGTTCGAGGGTCGCATGTTTGAACTGGCCGCGACCGGTCACTGCTCGCTTCCTGAGATACGTAAACAGGTTGGACAAGGGGGGTCTTGAGTATCACTCGCCTAAGGCCATACTCTCCAAGTCGCACGTAAAGCGAGTATTAGAAAATCCCTTCTACACGGGTACGTTCCAGTGGAACGGCGAAATTGTACCAACGGAAACACGCGCCACTCATTTCGCAGGACTTATTCGCACCGGTCCAAGTCGCTCTCAAAAATCGCCGGAAGCCCAAATATCACAAGCGCTCATTCGCCTATGATGGGCTCTTGCTTTGTGGAAAATGCGGCTGCATGGTCACGGCGGAGATCAAGGAGGGCCGCTACACCTACTACCACTGTACGCAGTCCCCCCCCGCAGTAGATTCAACCTCACACAACAAAGTACAAACACCACCTCCGCCGTAGGCGTTGATACCTTATTTTACTTCAGTCAGAATTTTACTTCCGTCAGATGCGTGAGAGCAGTTTCGGCATGTTCCGTGGCAACGTCGGCGTGGCCCGCTTTACCATGCTCAATGGCTTCTTGCAGATGCTTAATCCCTTCTTCCAAATGCTTGTTTTTGCCTCCCCGCTCAGCAAAGTGCAACGACTTTTCCGCATGTGTCACGAGCACCTCAGCATGACCCTGTTTGCCATGCTCCACCGCTTGCTTCGCCTCCATGATGGCGTCCCTGACGTTACCGGCGGGGGACGGCTGGGCGTTCAGCATGGGCACACTACCGAACGCTCCAAGCGCAACCAGAATGAGGGCACCACGGTAGAATTTGCTGGTCATCTTTGCCTCCCCTGTATGGTTAGAACTCACTGCCGAAAAAGACTGTAGGAAATCTTATAACACAGCGTTTCCGTAGCCTGTCAAGAAGACTTGGCAGGCTGCTCTGCTCGAAACCGAGGATTTTCTGAAGCCCATGAACATCTCTTTCGACCGGACAGACGCAATCCCGACTCCACTCCCACGGTGAACCACCAACCATGCGAACATTACTTGATAGTCTTTGCCTCCTCTTCTCGCTGACCTTCGTGGCCGTGAGCTAGACTCAATTGACAAAAAAATGTGAGGGGATTGGCCTAGGTCTCTCCACGGCTAATTTCCCCCTCCCGGGGTGGCCGGTCAGAGGGGCCTAGGCCTGGTCACAGGTGGACCGGGTGCGCCAGATCCTCACAGTGACCAGAGTGGCTTCGTTTACGTCTGACACAGTTCTGCGGCAATCCCAAGCCCTACAGAGACCGAGACGGAAATGCTCCGTCTGGAAATGCTCTGGTAGCGGTATTTAGCGGGTTGATGGGGTGAGTGACGGGTTTCGAACCCGCGACCTCCGGATCCACAATCCGGCGCTCTAACCAACTGAGCTACACCCACCATCCAAGGGGAAAATACAGGAGATAGGCTCTGCGAGATCGGAGATCTTAACAAAGAGAGAAGAAGGACCGCAACCAGGTTTGACGTCACAACGTCGAGCGTCAACCGTTAACCGTGAAGAGCCTTCTGCACGGCTCTCATTTCCCCTGATGGCAAATGACCATTGAACGATTGACAATTGTTATCCCCTGGCATCAAAGGCCTCCTGCATTTCCGTGAGAATTGCGGCGGCGGCGGCGGCGGGATCCGAAGCATCTCTGACAGGTCGACCGATCACCAAGTAGTCAGCCCCCGCCGAAATCGCCTGGGTCGGCGTGGTCGC
>JBKJZK010000488.1:0-1265 GCA_046715215.1 Nitrospiraceae bacterium | reverse complement strand
GTTTTCGTTGTTTCGGTGGCTTCTGCCCCATAGGGCTGATCGGATTCAGGGCAATCGATGCCTGCTAAGCGTAGCCGTTGGGAGGTGTTTTGAGAAAGCACAATGATGGTATCGCCATCATGAACTTTGACTACCGGGGCAAGAGGAGCAGGGGAGACAGAAGCGAGAGAAGGAGGGGAGCCGGATCGAGTATGACTACAGCCGATAAGGAAAGTGAACAGAAATAACAATAGGAGAGGAATCCTGGTGAGCCGTCTAAAAGAGCCTATGCGCATCAACACTTTCTGCGTCCTGGACCAGGAAGATTGAAATGCGAGACACGAATCAAACAGAAGATTGGCTGGCAGAGTCAACGCCCTCTACTGTCTTTCTGACGGAAGGTGGTTCTCTTCTTGGGGGCATCTGTTCGCATTCTGCCCACGGTTCAAAATCTCACGCCATCTCCGCCCAGTGGGAGAGGGTCAGTTTCCCCTGGATGTTTTCGGCTGACAGCTTTTAGAAGGGTCTACATGAGGTCCAAAAAAAATCGAAAAAATGGATGTGCGGCAATCGACGTGGACGAGAGGCTGCTGCCGCGGATGCTGCGGGGGCGATACTCGGAAGTGTCGGCCTGGTCGTGTTTGGATTCATCATCTGGCAGTTCGCTCCGAATCATGCCCCCTGGCATCTAACGTTGCCCGAGATGACTTTGTTTATTCCCCGGCGAACGCTGTGATTTCGCTCCCGCTACCCATCCAACTAGACTTTGCTTCGATTGTTTTGGTCCCGCATACCAGCAAGGAGGCTATTAAGTGCAGGATCATCTGAAATTCCCCCTGTCCTGAAAACCCCTTCGATTTCCCTGACAGCAACTCTGCTATCCATGCGGGGCGGCTCTTTAGTTTCTTGATGTCCTATATATAGATTATTCGGACACACAGGGATTTCTGTATTGAACTAACACGGTCGGCCAGCAATTCCCTCAATTCCAGGAGTCCTTCACCCTTCTCTCTAAAAGCGAATGCCGAACGTCAGGCCCGGCATCACGTTGGTGTCCGTCCCTCGCCCCGTGTTGACATCCGTGAAGTTGAGCAAGAAGGTGGAGATGAGACTCACTTGCTGATTGAGCGCATAGTCCAGGCCTACGCCGATCGGGATCAGGAAGGAGGTATCGGACGTGTGGAGGTCGGCATGCAGAAAGCCGAGCCCCCCTTGCAGGTTCATTTTCAATCGCGTATCGAGTCCGGATAGGTCGATCCAATACTTCCCCTGTCCCGAGAAGCCGA
>JBKJZK010000487.1:0-2290 GCA_046715215.1 Nitrospiraceae bacterium | reverse complement strand
GGTCAGCGTGTGTTGATCGAACAGTTTTTAGACGGCGAGGAACTGACGATCATGGCGTTCACGGATGGCCGGACGGTGGTGCCGATGCTGCCGGCGCAAGATCATAAACGAGTCGGGGATGGCGATGGGGGACCCAACACCGGAGGCATGGGCGCCTATTGTCCTGCGCCGCTTGGCACTAAGGCGCTGCGCGAGCAGGTCACCCGGCAGGTCCTCTATCCCGCTGTCGAAGCCCTGTCACGTATGGGTTGTCCGTTTCAGCGCGTCCTGTATGCCGGCCTCATGGTTGTGAAAGGGACCCCGTACGTTTTGGAGTTCAACGCCCGCATGGGGGATCCGGAAACGCAGGTCGTGCTCCCGTTGCTCAAGACCGATTTGTTGGAGGTGATCGAGGCTGTGGTCGAACATCGGCTCGATCAACTTACCGTAGACTGGCATAATGAAACCGCGGTGTGTGTCGTCATGACGTCGGGAGGCTATCCCGGGGCCTATCAGACCGGTCGCCCGATTCACGGATTGCCGACCACGACTGGTGCGGCAGCCGTGGTGTTTCATGCAGGTACAAGACGAACAGGTACCGAGGTGGTCACGTCCGGGGGCCGAGTACTGGGAATTACGGGACGCGGAAAGACCCTGGCAGACGCACAAGCGGAAGCCTATCGCGTGACCAAGTCGATTGCATTTGAAGGCGCTCACTATCGGACGGATATTGCGCATCGTGCGTTCTCACGTCAGGCGTGACGCAGCATGGAACTGATTGAACCTGCCATGGCAACGATTGAGCGCTATGTTGCTTCCACCGTCCCGGTGCTTGCTGAGCGGATGCGGCGTGTGCTCGAAGAGAGCGGGCTTATCGCCCTGCCGACGGAAAGCTTCTACGGGCTTGCCGTGGCCCCGTTCGATGAGCAGGCGCTCGCGAGATTGTGGCAGGTCAAAGGCCGGTCGGAGGGAAAACCGATTCTCGTGCTGATCGGCAACGGATCTCAGTTGAGTCCGTTCGTTCGAAGCATCCCACCAGCGGCCACCGTACTCATGAACGCCTTCTGGCCCGGGCCTCTTACAATCGTCTTTCCCGCAGCGGTTGGACTCTCCGATGCCGTGACTGCGGGGACTGGCTCTGTCGGCATCCGTCTCAGTGCCTGGCAGCCGCTGGTTGATCTTTTATGTCGAGTCGGGCCGGTAACGGGCACCAGTGCAAATCGTGAAGGCATGTCGCCGCCTAGGACGGTCGAAGAGGTCCAGCACAACCTTGGAGACGCACTCGATCTGATTATTGATGCTGGACCGACCCCCGGCGGGCGATCGTCCACCGTCATCGACGTACGGGGCGCAATCCGAATCGTTCGCGATGGAGCAATCGAACGACACGCCATTGCGGCACAGTTAGTCGCTCACGGCCTCCATCTCGACGCAGAGAGTCGGTAATGTCAATTGATTCGTTCACACTGAAAGGAGAATCCCGATGACTCGAACGGTGATGGTGCGGAACCTTGTTGGGGTGGCCGCCATAACGATCTTCTCGGTGAGTCTGGCCGGGTGCGATTACTGGCCCCCGGCACTCCAAACACAAATCGAACAACTTCGCTCCGAGCTGCAGAGTGTGACAGTGGAAAAGACCCAGCTACAGGATCAACTCGCCTCCATGATGAAGGTGAAAGACGATCTGCAGACGCAAGTGGATGATCTCTCACGGGCGAATCGCGATAAGTCGTCCATGATGAACAGCATGCAAAATAACCTGGCGGCGGCACAGGGACGGCTGGCGAAATCGGCGAAAGCCGCAACGCCGAAGGCCGGCGCCGTCAAGCCATCCGCAAAAGTCAGGCAGAAGGCTCCAGCCAAAAAGAAAGCACGGGCCAAGGCCACAGGCACGCGCTAGCCCGCACATCCAGGACCACAGGAGAACCGCGCGCAGGATAGCTGCGAGAAAAGCTGAGGTCGGGGCTAAGGTTCAGATCAGGATAGTCAGATCCTCGCTCAGCCTAAACCTCAGCCTTCTCCAAGCTGGCTGAATTTTTCAGCATCCTGCTAGCGCGCCTCATCTCCGCTTTCTATTTGGTGCTGGATGATGACGGGGCGGTCGTTGGTGTGCCTGAGCTAGTTGAGGTGGTGCTCGACGGAGTGCTTGCCGGCGCGGACGCGGGGGGAGAAGCCGGAGTGGAGGGAGCCGTAGGCGTCGTCTGGTCGGACGTGCTTGGCGCTGCTTCTTTCTTCTCACCGGCCGTTGGTGCTGGCGCTTCACTGCCTGCGGAAGGCTTCATTTTCTCGGAGTAGTCCGTCACATACCACC
>JBKJZK010000486.1:0-2585 GCA_046715215.1 Nitrospiraceae bacterium | reverse complement strand
TCGAAGGTCTTCGCGACCGGAGCGAAGGCGGCGGCGATCTCATCGGGCGGAATCTGCAAACCCTCAGTGGCAAACTCCATGCGCATGAGAAACTCGTTCGTCTCCTCATCAGTATGATGATCCGAATCGAGAATGTTCCCGCCGAAGTCGTGAATGAAGCCCGAGACACGGGCCACAATACCCCTGCGATCTTTACAATGGATCAGGAGGACGACAGATTCTTTTCGGTGTACCATCGTGGGCCTATCTTCCCGATGAAAATAACTTGTTGAAGTATAGCAGGCAGGTAACGGTCACGGTAGAAACGGCGCTAGGGGGTTGAGGAAAGATTGTTGTGGCAGGCAGGAAACTCCCATAGCCTACAGGTCATGGACAATAGAGGAAAGTCCCGCAGGATGCTCAAAAAGGCCGTCAGCAAGGCCGCAGCGAGTGAAGGCCCGAGGCGTACCCTCTGGGGTACGTTGAGGGTCTGAACGATGTGAGAACGAAGCTGGCGGGCTTTTTCAGCACCCTGCTATCTGACGATGTGGCCCACAAGATCGTACAGTGCCGCCTCGGTGATTTCGACCTTCACGAGTTCTCCCGCTGTGGCTGAGCCATCATTGATATAGACGACTCCGTCGATCTCCGGAGCCAGCCCTTCATGGCGTCCCTCGAGCAGTAGGTCCGTCTCTTCTGAGACCCCTTCGACCAAGACCTCCATCACCGAGCCGATACGGGCCTGGCCTCGTGCCGCCGCAATCTCTTCTTGCACAGTTAAGATTTCATTCCGTCGTTCGTCCATGACCGATCGCTCCACCTTGCCATCAAGCTCGACGGCCGGCGTGTCTTCCTCGTCCGAATACAAAAATACCGCCACCCGATCGAACTCGGTATCTTCCACGTAGTCTCTCAGTTCGTCAAACGCCTGCTCCGTCTCTCCTGGGAACCCCACGATGAAGGCGGTGCGAAACGTGACGCCGGGAATGCGCGTCCGGATCCGATCGACGAGGGAGGTGATGGCAGTCCGATCACCCAGCCGGTGCATCCGCTTGAGCATCTGATCGTTGATATGTTGCAGCGGCATGTCGATATACTTGGTAATCTTTTCTTCTCCTGCATAGAGATCCAACAACTCGTCTGATACCTGTTGCGGATAAAGATAGAACGGCCTGATCCAGCGCAAGTCTTTCACCTTCACCAGCTCGCGAAGCAGCGTGACGAGGCCTTGGCGCACACCAAGATCCACGCCATAATTCACCGTATCCTGGGAAATGAGGTTGATCTCTTTTACACCTTCAGCGGCGAGGCGCGTGGCTTCGGCTACAATCGATTCCACGGGACGGCTTCGTTGCTTGCCCCGCATGAGGGGGATCGCGCAGAAGGCGCAATTCCGGTTACAGCCTTCGGCGATTTTCACATAGGCACTATGGGCCTTCCCGAGACGGAGACGCGGCGCGTCTGCGTCGTACAGATAGGGAGGCTCGCTGATCCAGAGCCGTTGTTGCCGTTTCTTCGGTGCCAGCAGATCCCGACAGATCTCCGCGATCTTCCCGAACTCACCGGTCCCTACCACGCCGTCGAGTTCCGGCAATTGCTTGAGGAGATCTCCTTGATACCGTTGCGCCAGACAGCCTGCGGCAATCAATACACGACAGGACCCTGTTTCTTTTAGTCTGCCGTGCGCAATGATCGTATCAATCGACTCCTGCTTGGCCTCTTCGATGAAGCCACAAGTATTAATGATGACCACCTCGGCTTTCTTCGGATTATCGGTCAAGGCAAATCCGTCCGCCGCCAACATGCCCAACATGATTTCGGAATCGACCTGGTTTTTCGAACAACCCAGGTTGACGAAGCCGATGGTAGTTTTCTTGCTGTTTGGGCGAGACGGGGTGATCAATCGTGAAGCCATAGGAATCAGTCTACGGGACGGCTCAAAAGCCTGTCAATCAACAGCTCCTTGCGGTAATGGGTCAGTGTGAAATCTGATTCAAGCGATTTCGGTTCTCTGCTGCTATTTATCCTCCTTCGCCGAATCTTTCGCAGCTTGCTGCGGGGAGCGTTATCCTCGAAACGGCAGTCGAAACAGAGTACTGCTACGCTACAGCCTTGGAGCTCGCGGATGGGCGGCATATGGCTTGGCACGCCCACGGGGCACGCCGGCAGCCGCGTCTGCCCCGCACCCGCATGCAGGCTCCGCCGGCGCGCTTCGTTTGCCTCGTGCACGCCCCAGCGGAGCCGTGGACCAATCGCCGTCGTGACGCGCCGGTCATCACGCGCGCGTGCGCCACATGCATGCCGACACCCGCTGATCCCCCGCCCTCGTGACCGCGTACATTGACGCCACGTGACAGGCCGACTGCTTGTTATAGGTAATGTATGGAGCTTGGAGGAAATCGCTGGGTTGATCGATTCAAACTGACCTCCTACCTCCCACCCGTGTGCGGGTGATCGCCGGGACGCACCAACCGAACCGTGAAGATCAAACGGGGTCCGGGGTTCGCAGCTGGTTGGTTTCCGGTTCCGTCAGAAACTCGATCTCTCCCGTGACGATATCGTACATCGCGCCGACGATCGCGATCCGCCCCTTCCGGACGAGGCCG
>JBKJZK010000485.1:0-3549 GCA_046715215.1 Nitrospiraceae bacterium | reverse complement strand
ACTATACGGTTAGCTGCACGATCTCATGAAGCCCGGTCTAAAAGTCAAAGGCCGTCAAGTCTCAAACATGAGTGTTCGGATTGAACCGACTTGATGACTTCAGGACATTCAGACTTTTTAGCTCGATGACAACTCCCCTTCGTATCCCTCAATCGATCCTCGACGACATGGTGGCCCACGCCAGGGAACTCGATCCCTACGAATGTTGCGGGCTCCTGGCCGGATCCAACGGGACCGTGACCCATGTCTACCGAATCACAAATATCGTAGCAATCGAAGGGGCAGAAAAATTATCGTCCTTTGACCCGGCCAAGGTGGCGCATTTGGAACGATTGTCGCCGGCTGAACGAGCCGAGATCGCCTTCGTAATGGATATGCAAGACTTTTCCGTGGCGAAGAAGGATATCCGGAACAAAGGGCTCGACCTGCAAGTGGTCTACCACTCCCACCCCCACGACCCGGCACGTCCCTCCATCACTGATATCAAGATCGCCACCGATTACGAAGAGATCTGGCCAAAGATCAACTTGCCCATCCCCGCCTATCTGCTCATCTCCCTCATGGAGAAGTCGAAGCCGGATATTCGCGGATACTGGATCAAGGGTGGGAATGTCACACAAGTACACATCACGACCACCGCCTAGCAGGATGCTGAAAAAGTCCGCCAGCTTCGTTGCCCCCTCGAAAGCATCCTCAACGTAGCCCAGAGGCTACGCCTCCAGTGCTTTCATCGGCTGCGGCCTTGCTGGACGGCCTTTTTAAGCATCCTGCGGGAGCTTACTTCTGTGTGGCGTTCATACAGACCTTCGAAGTTCTCGCGTACCAGCATTATTTTCCCGCAGCCTGCTAACGACGTTCAGAAGGCCACCGAGGCCCGGAACTTTCTGAATTGTTTCCCTTTGGCCTCAATGCAATAATGGTTTCCTGATTGCCCGTATTAGCAGGAGTGCTTGTCATGTCATATATGCGTACGACTCTTCTCGCCGTCTTCTCCAGTTTCTTCCTCCTCGGCCTGATCGCGTCCCCTAGCTTTGCCGAAGACAAAAGTTTCTACAGTCCCGTCATTCGTGTCGATACGGAAAGCCATCGCATCTTGATTTCCACCTTTGGGTCGGTGTTCTGGATCGACGTTCCGGATGTGGCCAAACCGCACATCGAGAAACTCCCGATATCAGGCCTTGCGGATTTCGTCGTCGAGATGAGAGAGAATGGGCAAGCGCCCCTACTAAAGACCTGGAAAGTGAAATCGGGGGAGACAAGCTGTACCTACTTCGATGGAAAAACCTGCCGGTAACTTCAGCGCTTCTGAAACGTCTCGCGCAAGACGATTGATCCATTGCATCATTGTTCCACGTCTCCTGGATGTCTTCCCATTTCATTTTCGGAAAGTCGGCTTCAGCCCAGACAGAGCTGGACTTGCTCCGCCTCCTGATACGGATGCTCAAAACGGCCAGCCACCGAGGGACCGTCGCGCGGAGGTAGGCTGAGGTCGGGGTCAAGGTTGAGCGAAGATCAGATTTTTTCTCAGCCTTGACCTCAGCCTTAACCTTCAGAAAGCTGGAGGTCGTTTTCAACATCCTGCTAGTCTTGGAAAATCTTCGGTTCAGAGTACTGCTGCTCCAGTGAAATTTTCGATTGTGCATACCGCTTATAAAACAACAACAGGTCCCGCACCGAGATCACCCCGACAATCTCGCCCGCTTGCGTGACGCCAAGATGACGTACGCCTAAGTCAGCCATCATATCCTGCGCATCATCAACCGGACGGTTTCCTTCGATTGTGCAAATGGGGGTCGTCATGATCTTCTCGACGGTCATCTTGCCAAGACTCTTGTTGGTGGAGACGGCGCGTCGAACAATGTCCGTATCGGTGACGATCCCGACCAGCTTCTTCCCCTTCTTCACAAACAGCGAACCCACCCGCGCAATCCGCATTTTCTTGGCCGCGCTCACAATCGACAGGCCCGGCCCCACGGTCTTGGGCTGCTTCCTCATGATCTTCGCCACTGTGGACATGCTCGCCCCCTTTCCTTTGTATAGAGGTAATAAGAAGGATGCTCAAAACGGTCAGCCAACAAGGCCGCAGGGAGCATGGCGACTGAGGCGTACCCTCTGGGGTACGTCGCAGGGAGACATGCGACTGAGAACGAAGTTGGGGACCGTTTTCAGCATCCGTTCACTGTCAGGACTATCTTGCCGAAGAACTTGCGTCCCAACATCAGTTCCTGCGCCGCGCGGGCCTCCTGAAGTGGAAACGTGCGATCGATCACCGCGATCAGCCGACCCTGCCCCATCAGTTCCCCCGCCTTCACCAGTTCTGCGCGCGTCCCCATATAGGACCCCTTGATCGTCAGCTGACGAGAAAAGACATAACGGAGATTCAGCTTCACTTCGCCCCCGGTCGTTGCCCCGCATGTAACCAAGCGCCCACCTTTCCCCAATGAATCGAGGCAGGTGTCCCACACTTCCGGGCCGATATGCTCGATCACAACATCGACGCCACGCCCTTCGGTGAGCAACTTGACGCGCTCCGAGACCTTCTCCTTCGCGTGGTTGATGACCGCATCGGCCCCCAGGATCACCGCTTTGGGAATCTTGTCATCGGACCCAACCGTCGCGATGACCCGCGCTCCAGCGAGCTTACCCATTTGAACCGCCATGCTCCCAACCCCACTCCCCGCGCCCATGATCAATACCGTTTCGCCATGTTGGAGTCCGGCGAGGGCAAACAACATGTGCGACGCGGTCACCGACACGAGTGGAAACGCCGAAGCCTGTTCAAACGAGAGGTTCTCTGGAATCGGCAGTACGTTGCGGAACGGCACTTTCACATACTCTGCATAGCCGCCGTGCGTCATCGCCCCGACCAGTCCATACGAGCGGCACATATTGTCTCGCCCCGCTAGACATTGTTCGCATTTCCAGCAACTGATCCCCGGCGACACGAAGACCCGCTGCCCCACCGTGACGCCTTCGGCCCGATTGCCGACTTGCTCTACAATCCCGGCCAGGTCCGAGCCCGACACATGCGGCAGCGGCATGGGATACGCCGGATTACCTTGCCTGACCCAGATATCGAGGTGATTCAGCGCACAGGCCTTGACGCGGACCAGAACATCCTCCGAACCGATTGGCGGCGTGGGCAGATCATCATACGAAAGTTTGTCCGGCCCACCATGCGCGCGAAAGAGTACAGCTTTCATCGCACCACCCTCCACTTACCAAAAAAAATTTTGAAACGGCGGGTGGCAGCGAGGTGGGTGCCCGACCGCCCGCAGCGGGGTCCCTACACCGGGCGGGGTGCGAGGACGGTCGGGCTCCTCGCTGACAGGACCCGCCATTTCAAAAACTCAACGTTCCTTCAACCACCATCACGCATTGTCCACCCACCTTCACCTCTTGAATGGCATCGTCGTCAGATTCCACCTGGACCAGGATGCGCGACGGACGCCCGATTTCATAGCCCTGCTCGACGATGAGTTCCGTCAGGGGCCCCACTTCAACCAGCCCATTGTGGACGAGATAGGCGCCCATGGCCCCGCTGGCGCT
>JBKJZK010000484.1:0-2844 GCA_046715215.1 Nitrospiraceae bacterium | reverse complement strand
GAGGAGGCCACCGGCCGCGGAGTGGTCTATGTCACCATGGAAGCGCTTCGCCACCTCAAGCTGGACATTCGGAACACAACCGTGGCCATACAGGGGTTCGGCAACGTCGGGGCCCATACCGCTCGCATCATGCAGGAGTGTGGCGCACGCGTTATCGCAGTGAGCGACGTGCAGGGAGGCATCCACAATTCAAGCGGTTTGGACATTCCTGAACTCCTCACACGCTACAAGACCAGGAGCCAATCCTTCCGTGATACCAAGCTGGGAGACTGGCTCTCCAACGATGAATTGCTGCAACTCGACTGCACCGTGCTGGTCCCTGCAGCGCTCTCCGAGCAGATCACCGAACGCAATGCCGCGAAACTGCGCTGCAGGATTCTCGCCGAAGGGGCGAACGGTCCGACGACACTGGAGGCTGATCGCATGCTGCAGGACCAGGGCGTTTTTATCATTCCAGACGTCCTGGCCAACTCCGGTGGCGTGATCGTGTCCTACTTCGAGTGGGTACAGGATGTGCAGCGTTATTTCTGGAAAGCCACTGACATTCAAGAGCGCCTGCAAGATATTCTGAGCTCCGCCTTCCATCGAACATTACAGTTTTCCATTTCCAAAAACACTTCCATGCGTATGGCCGCTCTGATGAGCGGGATCGATAAAGTCGCCCAAGCTCATCTCCATCGTGGACTCTACCCGTAAACTCCACACATCATGAGGATGAGGATCGCGAACTGTCCGGGGCTCTCGGTTGATGGACCATGCTCTGGCTGCACTCACCGGGATTTGGCTGGCTGGAAACATGGCCCCTCTGCTGACTCCCCGCGGCATCATCACGCAGGTCCGCAAGTTGCTGCAGCAGTCCTCTGCGATATTGAGATGGGAGACTTTCTCGATCATCGGAGACGTCTTCCTGCTCTTCGTCTCACAGGAACTGCCCTACCAATGGCTCGACTACCGATTCCGCGGGCTTGGTCTCTGTACGCTTGCGGTCCTATTACTCTATGCGCTAGGGTTGGTCGGTCGAAGCTGAGTCACGTTGAATCGGTGGAGATCTGTGGAATGGATCGGGATGCCGTGCTGTCCCTCTGGGAAGCCCACAAAGAAGAGCGCTGGCCTCAAGTGGGAAGCCAGCATGAGGGGCCGCTGATGACACTGGATACGGTGATCAGCGGATGCGTGGTGTATTTCCTCGATAGTCCTGATGGGCTTGATCCCCAGCGGATCGCCATCGTCGAAGATTGTGTCGCCGACCTGGATACCCTGACCGACGAGCTTGAAGATGGCTGTCGACCCTACTTTCAACGGCTCCGGCACCTCGGAGCCCTCCTCATCACCACCCATCACACCATCTAGCTAGCCTCTCCGTATGGAAATGAGTGAGGACGGATCGGTCCGCCCCATCGCTTCGTGGTCTTTACGGAGCTTCGACAATATCCTTCTTCATTGGTCCAAGAAGACCCAGAAGTTCTCCCTTTTCCTTCGCCGCCACGTTGAACATATCCAGCGCTTTCACCAGGTCCTCGACTAATCCCCCAAAGTGCCCATTGGAAATCTTCATCCCGGCATGGGTCGCCTTCATATCGCTCCCGCAATAGATATACGGCCTTCCTCTGGTTATGCAGACTTGGTCGATGAGGTGGCCCTTGAGTTTCCGAATATCGGTGGTTGCAGACCGGCCATTGATCCTGGTATCGGCGGCCACATTAGCCACAAACTGATCAACGACCGCAGAAATCAAGGACGTTCCGCCAAGCCGGTCATACAGAGTTCCTTGCCGGCATCCGCTCCGTTCCCGCACAGCCGACCAAGACCCCCATGACACTAAATCCTGCCACCCATCCCCACAACACAGTTTGCTTCGTCATACGGCCCCTCCCTCCTTGGCGAATGAACCCGTCGCTGGGATAAAGATGATAGCCCTGCCCCGATCTCGCTGCGAATGCAGGATCTCGGTGGGCTTCCGCTCGTACTCATGCTGGTCGAATATTACCTTCGGAAGATGGTGGAAGCGGAATGCGCAGCGGCGTAGATCGAGACCTAAGTTGTGCTCGTGCCAACCTCTCCCGAGGGCTTCTCCGGGCGGTGGCGGAAGGGGCGGGACTCGTGATTCTACCTGAACTGTACGTTCGACTAAAACTTGCAGGATCGGGGTTGCGGATTATCGACTTGTACGATCCTGGTCCGCGCCATTCGGAGGGGTTGGCTTACCGGAGTAATCGATACCAAAATATTACCGCGTGAGAATTCGGCACCCTCTGTCGAACGACCATGACCCGCCTCCTCACCCGTTCAAAGCACAGTCACCGCAGCACTGTGACGACCGGATAAGAGCCAAGGAATTGGCCCCAATCGCGCATTCAGCCGTTCCTTGCAAGTTCTCAGACCGTTCGATAAAATGCGCCTACACTGCATTGGTCCCACCACGCAAATAGATTTCACACACCATACATGTCTCGGAACCCATGGGTAAGGAAGAGTCGATGAAGTATTTACTGCGAGTCGTCACGCTAAGCTACATGGTGATGGCCGGAGTCGTCGCAGGGGTGTCCCCGGGGTATGGCGAGCCTTACGAATTGAGCAAGAACGATGTGATGGACACCAAGGCCTTAAAAAGTACCGAAATTTCACTGTTTGGAGTCAAATTAGGAGACTCCGAAGCCAAAGCCTTGGACTTTCTCGTGAATGAAAAGATTCCTGGAGTAAAAGTGGAACAGGAAGCTTTGTTTATCTTCTTGCTCGACCAACGCAAACCGACCGGTCCTATGGCTGGCGTGCGCATCCAGGACGGCAAGGTCGACCTGATCTTTATCAATAATCGATTCTCCTATAAGACTCGCGGTATCTTTC
>JBKJZK010000483.1:0-1349 GCA_046715215.1 Nitrospiraceae bacterium | reverse complement strand
ACCGAAATCTGATGATTTAGGAAATAGTCGGCGTGAAAGTTGGTGGCGAACGCAGTCCCGTCCGGCGTGTTGGCTAAGAATCCAATGGCCGCGCCACCGGACCAGGCACCGGCTCGCGGTTCTGCCGCTCCTGAGACCCCAACATGGGTGACGCTCACCAGTCCCATCAGGCAGACCGCGCACACGAATCCTCGAACAGATTTCATTATCTGGATCATTCCAACTCCTTGAGGAGAACGGTTACCCATGATTAACACGATCGCGGAGCTACCCCCTAGGTCAAAGGTATCAAACCCCTTCCGCTTGTCAACAAAAAGGCAGCGTCATGATTCCTCATTAGTACGCGACCAGGCTGACGACAAGACTCCTCCTGGATGCGCTCCCTGGAGGTCGCCCGCTTGCCACTTGACGAACGTGTTGCCTCCAGAGGATCCACATATCGAACCAGAAAACCTATGCCATGCCGACTTTTGACATAACCGCCGCTCCCCGCAGGAATCGCCACACTGTTCTAAAGAGATTTGGGAAAGGTTAAGAAATCAGTTTGGTGTGCTGGTCCAAGGCCCTCCTGGAACGGGCAAGAGCCACACAATTGCGAACATCATCTGTGACCAATTGGCCCGCGGCAAAAAGATTCTTGTCACGAGCCAAACAGAAAATGCATTGCGCGTGCTAAGGGAACACATTCCCACTGCGATCCGAAGCCTATGCGTATCCCAATTGGGAAACGATACGGAATCCAAGAAACAGCTCCACGAGGCTGTTATGGAAATTGGCCAGCATCTGGCGGAAAAAGAAAGTCAGGCACGACAACAGCGGATTCAAAACCTAAAATCCGTGAAGAACAAGCCTGCCTTCGGAATCAAATCCGAGACTGGGCCAAACTTGATTCGGAAGTGATACAGCTCGGAGAGGAGAAACTTACTGCCCACCAGGCAGCCAAAGAATGTTCGCTCAAACAAGAGAGGCACGGCTGGCTTCCTGACAAGCTTTCTCCTGATACCATTCCACCCTTGAATGACCATGAGCTTCGTGAACTTTGCCAGGAACTAAAAGACATCAATCCAGAGGATACCTTCATCCTCGCCCGGCTAGAATAAAAATAGATCTCCTGCGAATAAGTGCCCTAGATTCGCTGGAGCACCAGCGTGTGTCTTGAGATCATGTGGCTCTCCTGTCATGCTGTTAAATAACCCTGAATATTCCCCTATCTTTGTGGGAGGAAGGAGTCGAGGGTCATGGCACTACTGATTACCGACGAATGTATTAACTGTGGAGCCTGCCTGCCAGAATGTCCGAATGAAGCTATCTTCGAAACTCGCGGCGACGCGGAGACGAAGGGAAATCAT
>JBKJZK010000482.1:0-4763 GCA_046715215.1 Nitrospiraceae bacterium | reverse complement strand
GTTGCGGACCAGCGCCGTGAGGTTGGAAGCCATGGAAATCACGTAATCGGACAAGTCCTTCCACGTTCCGGCCACACCAGGCACGACCGCCAGGCCACCCAGCTTCCCTTCGGTGCCGACCTCGCGCGCGACGCGCGTGACTTCCGACGCAAAGGAGCGCAATTGCTCCACCATGGTATTGATCGTTTCTTTTAACTGTAAGATCTCACCGCGCACATCCACCGTGATCTTGCGCGACAGATCCCCGCGGGCCACGGCGATCGTGACATCGACGATGTTGCGGACCTGCGCCGTGAGGTTGGAGGCCATGGAGTTCACGTTGTCGGTCAGGTCCTTCCATGTGCCGGCCACACCCGGCACGACCGCCTGGCCGCCGAGCTTGCCTTCGGTGCCGACTTCACGCGCCACGCGCGTGACTTCAGAGGCGAAGGAGCGCAGCTGTTCGACCATCGTGTTGATCGCTTCCTTCAATTGTAAGATTTCGCCGCGCACGTCGACGGTGATTTTTTTCGACAGATCGCCGTTGGCCACGGCGATCGTGACGTCGGCGATGCTGCGGACCTGGGAGGTGAGATTGCCGGCCATTTGGTTGACGGAATCGGTCAGCTCCTTCCAGACGCCGCTGACGCCTTTGACCTGCGCCTGGCCGCCGAGTTTCCCTTCGGTGCCGACCTCGCGCGCGACGCGCGTGACTTCGGAGGTGAAGACGGACAACTGCTGGATCATTTTATTCACCAGCTTGGCGCTCCCAAGAAATTCTCCTTCCAGCGGCCGTCCGTCTTTTTCGAGCGCCATCGCTTGACCCAAGTCCCCTTGTGCCACCGCGCCGACGGCGCGTGTGACTTCCGTCGTCGGCGACACGAGGTCGTCGATCAAGGTGTTGAAGGAGATAATTTCATCGGACCAGCCGCCGGTAATGCCGGGGACGGAGAGTCGCTGCTTCAACTTGCCCTCTTGGCCCACGACGCGGCAGACACGGCGGATTTCTTCAGCGCGCCGCTCACTCATGGCCAGAATATCGTTCATGCAGTCGGCCATTTTCCCCGGCACCCCGATCCAGGAGGACGGCAAACGCCGGCCGAATCGCCCGTTCTTGTACTCCATAAGGATGGACAACATAAGGCTCATCCGCTTGTCATCCAGAGAGGCATTATGTCCGTTGCCGTTTTGGGGTGCCGAGCTATGCGATCTGGACGTTTTAGCGATTTTCGTCGAATTCATGCGACCCTCCGTACTGACTGCCAGATGGTCCTGTCAGAAACTCAGATCTCCGCGTGAGATCACGGCTTTCGGTTTCTTTCGCGGAAACACTGTAATGGGAACAGCCAGGCCTGCCCACTAGGGATACCCCTTGTTCAAGGGGGTACGGGGTAGAGGGGGGTAGGGAAGGGGTCTGAGTTCTGGGTTCTGAGTTTTGAGTTCTGAGTTCTGAGTTAGGGAATGAGGAGTACTGAGTTCTGAGTTGTCTGGAAATAACTCAGAACTCTCCAACTCACACCTCGTCCCCTACGGTGGAGCGGACAGATCGGTGCGGCGAAACGTGATGAAAAACAAGACCGTATATTGGTCATGAAACGTGGATTGCTGATACCACGGGGTGGAATAAAAAAGCTTGCCGGACGCCCGCTCGATCACGTCCAGCGAATAGCGCACATACCCGTCCTGGGACAGGTTTTGATACACCGTGAGCTGGGGCAACGAGAAGGGAATGATCACGCTTTGAATCGGAGGCAGACCGAAAAACGAGGACGATTGGTTCGTGCCGAATGCCTCCACGACGACCCGCACGATGTAGGTGGCGTCCCCCTCGGTTTTCAACACACGATACCCCAAACTTCCCATACGGGAGGCGACGAGATCCTTGACGAAGATCAGATCCCAGGATGGAGTAACAAATCCTGACTGGAGGCCGGTCACTTCCATGAAGAGCGGTTCATGGAGCGGGACGGGAATGGAGACTTCGAGGAGGCTGCGGTTAAGGGCCTGGCCCAACAACAATTGTTCGATCGCGCTTCGAGGCGTCTTGGTAATTTCTCGCGACAGTGCGCAGCCGGCGAGACATCCGAGCAGGCCCATCAACACTATGATGCACCGAACGCCCTGCCACACGGACGTTCCCGATCACCGGAGGGGCGGCGGCGGCGGTTCATGCAATTCCGCCGGGAGTGTTTCAATGACTTTCACGGTGCGGCCCTCCTCGTCGAGCTGCATCGTCACGCGGTCGCCGATCGACAGACGCTTGAAGTGATCGGGCCGGCCGATTTTGAAGAAGATCGGCTTATCGAGATCGGTTTTCAGCATGCCTTTGCCGGCAGACACATCGAGTATCGCCAGCGTGCCGGTCACCGTGTGAGCCGGCTGCACGCTTTCGTTCGCAGCTTGCGCGCTCTGATCCAGCGTCGCCGCCATTACGCGTTCGACCTCAAGTAGACCCGCACACAGCAGCAGTGCGATCAGACTCACGCGCATACTCACTCCTTCCATTCTAACAATAGTCTCCCCCGTACACTCTCACCACTAGGCCATTCCCTAGTAGCCGTGGAGACAAAGGGGTTACGGGGTGAGTGCTGAGTTGTGAGGTGTGAGTTAGTTCCAGACAACTCAGAACTCAGAATCTCCCCCCCTTCCCATAAGCCTAGGGCCTTTCCGAGCATCATTCGAAGATTTCACTCTGTAGTATGGGCGTCACCTCGCTTGAAAATAGACACACAATGTTTTCTCTCGTCTTCCCGATGAGGCACGTGATGAGAAATAGACTGCGTTCGGTATTGGCTGCGGGCATGGTGGTCTGGGCTCTCGGCTGTTCGACCAATCCCTATACTCAACGATCGCAACTGGTGATGACTTCGTCTTTCTATGAATCGAACCTCGGCGCCGCCGCCTATCAAACGATCTTGGAGGATCCCCTCACCAACATTTCTCGTGATCCCGCGGATATCCTGCCGGTCCAGCGGGTGGCTGCGCGTATTATCGAGGCGGCCAAGCAGTCCAGATATGCCGATATCGCCCGCTCATTTGAATGGGACATTGCGGTGATCGACGATGACGGGACCCGCAATGCCGTCGCCTTGCCCGGCGGAAAACTTCTCGTATACACCGGCCTCTTTCCCATCGCCAAAAATGAAGCAGGCCTCGCCGCGGTGCTCGGACATGAAGTCGTGCATGCCCTGGCGCGGCACAGCGGGGAACAACTGACCTACGATGCCTTGCAGGTCATGATCCGCCGTGACTCGCTGCCGTTTACCCGCAGCCATGAGTTTGAAGCCGATTACATCGGCCTGCTGCTGACCGCAGAAGCCGGGTACGATCCTCGGGAGGCCGTGAACATGTGGGTCCGGATGAAAGAAAGCGGAGAGGAACTGCCGCCGGAATATCTGTCCACGCATCCTTCGTACGACACGCGTATCGCCCAACTCGAAACGCACATGCCCGAGGCACGCGCCCTGTACGAACGAACCCGTCTGGCGCCCGTAGCGTGCTGGAAAGCAGTTGTGAGTGCTGAGTTGGTTCCGGAGACCTCAAAACTCAGAACTCAGAACTTTCTCTGGGACTCGTCTCACGCCGCCGACTGATGAGGAAGACATACGGCATACAGGCCGTTACCTTTGCGAAGCAATCGGAGTTCCCCCGTTCGGCTCAAGCGGTCCACTTCCCAAAACACTTGGTTCCAGGTGTAGGACGGGCAGACGCGCACCAATTCCTCCAGGTCGCATTCAGACGTTCGCCTGACAGCCTCGAGGATATGGTAGCCCACATCCGTGTGCGGATCATGATGAATGTTTGACGACTTGATCATGACGGACCTCCCTTCCTAGTGGGATTCCTCGATTATTGCTATCGGCGAACGTACGGGAACACGAGTGCCTTGGCCACTGGGAAGAACCCTGGGCGGATAAAATTGAGTCAAGAAATAACATTGGATCATTTAATCATTTGTTCATTGGCTCATTTCGTAAATGATTCAATGGCGCAATGATTAAATGATTCAAGCTCATCCCATGGTCAATAATTTGGGGGTTTACCCGTAGGCACCCTCTTATCCCGACGTTAGAGTGTCATCGCTGCTCTTGCGCGTGAAGCGTGAAACATGAAACGGTTTCGGACTCGGACAACTCAGAACTCACGACTCAGAACTCAGGACTCAGAACTCAGAACTCAGGACTCAGAACTCAGAACTTCCCAGGTGGCGGCATGCTCGTGGTCCGCGTGCCCAACGGCGCGTGTTTTCGATGGGCGATGAGGACATTGCCCCGGCTCCCGGCGTGGCTTCGCCGGCCGTTTCAGGTCACCCTCGCGTGGAATAACTTACTCACATTTCCGTATCTAAACGGATACGCGCTCGACACGCTGATCAGGCTGACTGAATCGCATGGTTTCCGCATCACCGGCTCCGTGCCGGATACGCTTGTGCCGGCCCCAGCCGAGCATTTCAAGCTCTGGGCGGTCGTCGAAGGGCGCTGTTGTGAATGGTTGTGTCGGGCCGTCCGGCAGGCCCATGGACCGGCCGGAAAATTTCCCTTTGCGCCTTGGCTCGATGTGCATTTCGAACGGGCTTGTTCCGACCAGGAAGACACGGGACCGGCAGCCGGCTTCCCTTCCAGGCTAGGGCTTATCCCAGTGTACGTACCCGCGGCATTGGATCAGACTCTGCGCAATGGGGGCATCATCGAGGAGGGCTCACAATGCAAGACGTCAAAATACCCTTCATGCCTAACTTGATCCAGCGGCTCCTGAGCGGCGGCGCACTCCGTCGCGCCGACCCG
>JBKJZK010000481.1:0-1863 GCA_046715215.1 Nitrospiraceae bacterium | reverse complement strand
GCAGCTCAGGATTTAAGAGCCGGAGCTCTTCATACGGAATGCCGGTGACATTGGCGATCGCGCGAAAATGGACGGGTCGTGTGATGATCGCTTCATCAAATTGATGCGGCTCGGCAGATTCCTGAGTAAAGCCGTATCGATCGGGGTTCCTCGCGATAATGGTGGCGGCCATAAATCGCGGTACGTACTCTTTCGTCTCACGCCGGATCAATCGTGTCTTTGCAATCTCGGAAAAGCTTTCGACCCGGGCCTTGTGGAGGGCTCGCATCACCTTGCCTTCTCCGGCATTGTAGGCAGCCATCGCGAGCGGCCAGGCACCGAAGAGGTCGTAGAGATCGCGGAGGTAGCGTGCCGCAGCAACCGTGGACTTGATGGGATCCCGACGTTCATCGACGTAGTTGTCAACGCGAAGCCCATAGACCTTGGCCGTGCCCTTCATGAACTGCCAGGGGCCTGTGGCTTTGGCTCGTGAGTACGCGTAGGGGTTGAATCCACTTTCCACCAGCGAGAGGTAGACCAGATCGCTGGGGAGGTGAAATTCCGTGAAGATGGTCTCGACAAGGGGCCGATAGCGGCTGAGTCGGAAGAGCCACTGTTCGAAGCGGCCGTGGATGGCCGTATTGAAGTAGCGAATGTGGGCCTGGACCGAGGAGTCCATGACGATTGGAACATTGTAGCTCGCATATTCCGTGTGATCTGCGGCATTTCGGGAAGGGTCTTGAGTCTGGGTTAGTTCAGCCGGAGGATTCAAGGCGTCTGAAAACCGCGCGGTCGCCGGTGAATTTCCCGCCGGGTTCAGCTGTAAGAGGTCCTCAGCCCTCGGAACCGTGCTAGTCGTGGTTGTGGGAGGGCTGGTAGCCTCCGGTGGCGGGCCTTCAGTGTCGAGCGGGACCAGATTTTCGTCCGGGTCGTCTTCCGCCGCGGCGTTCTCGTCCACAAGCGTAGCCGAGTCAACCGTAGCCGGTTCGGAAGGAGTTGCCGCCTGCACTACCATAATAGTAGGAGCAGAGAAGCTGAACCACACTCCGAGGAAGAGAGCCATCGGGAGGACGGCATATTCTGGCCTGAGTGGCTTCATCGAAGCGCGGTGACAATGAGTATCGTGTGTGATGTTTGTCATGTTCTGTGAGGCTAGACTATCGATGGACTGCGCTCGTGTCAAGGAATTGCAAATGGAATGACGCCCTCCTTTATACCAGGGGCAGGCGCTCCATCGTGCACACAAAATTGTAAGCGGAAGTACTGCCGATATCAAAAGGCCACAACAGTATGAAAACACGCGTGTCTACACGGTTCTTCGCCTTGACAGCTTTTGGAAGGCAATGGTATCGTCCCACCGTCCCGCGTAAGATTTTTCATGTTTCATCCGGTAGGAGGATCAGTCGATGTTGAAGCGATATTTGCTGGCTCCCGGCCCGACGCCTGTGCCCCCTGAAGTGCTGCTGGCCATGGCGCGACCCATGTTCCATCATCGTGCCCCTGAGTTCGATAAGGTGTTCGCGGAGGTCCGCGATGGACTCAAGTGGCTGTTCCAAACAAAAAACAACGTGCTCATGCTGGCGGCTTCCGGAACCGGAGGCATGGAAGGTTCAGTGTCTAACTTTCTCTCTCCCGGCGACAAGGCCCTCACCATTAACGGGGGGAAGTTTGGGGAACGATGGACCAAGCTCTGCAAGACGTTCGGCGCCGAGGTGACCGAAATCAAGGTGGAATGGGGGCGAGCCGTCGATCCCCGAGCGGTGGCCGATGCGCTGAAAAAAGATCCGGGAATCAAAGCGGTGTATGTGCAAGCGAGTGAAACCTCCACCGGTGTGGCGCACGACATCAAGGCTCTTGCGGAGATCGTGAAACCCTATGGCGAGA
>JBKJZK010000480.1:0-6829 GCA_046715215.1 Nitrospiraceae bacterium | reverse complement strand
CGCTGGCCGGGGAATTCGGCGACTGAATCGTCACGGTGCCGTTCACGCCGAATTGCGAGGAGGCCGAGATCACACTGTTCGCGTCCGGCAACAGGAGATTGGTCGTGATGAAGATATTCCCGCCCGGCCCCTGTACCGCTTGCGCCAGAATCTGGCTGTTCTGCAGGATAACAACCTGCGGATCGATATTCACGCTGCCGCCGCCGCCCGTGCCGTCAAGGACTGACGCGCTGATCGTGCTGTTGGTGAGTTGCACCGTGCCGTTCTGGGTCGTCGTAATCTTGATGGCGCCGCCGCTCGCCTGGCTAGCCTGCGTCGTCACCGAGCTATTCGTCATTGCGAACTGGTTTCCGGCATTGATCTGAATGTTGCCCGTATTGCCAGGGCCGGTGCTGCTAGCTGAAACCGAAGCGCCGTCCGAGATCGTGACGGATTGTCCGGCTGTGAGGGCGATGTTGCCGCCGGTGCCAGCATCGGAGTCCACGCCGATCGAACGACTTTGAATCCCCCCGGGCTGGCCACTGCTTAAGGTGCCGGAGATCCCAATGGTATCGGAGGTGGTAATATTAATGTTGCCGCCTGGACCGTTGCTGGTAGTGCCGCTGTTAATCTGAGAGCCAGAGGCAAGCGACAATGACCCTGTTTGTATAGTGATATCTCCAGCATTCCCGCACGGTCCAATACAGTTCCCACCAATTGTGCGGGTGTAAATGCCGCTAGACTGGATCGTTCCTAAATTGAAAAGCGGCTCGGGTTCAAAGCCCCCATTTTCACCGGACATGGAAGTCGATTTGCTCGTGTTGATGGTAACGTTCCCGCTGCGTCCGCTGGTCGCAGTGGTTGTATTGATGCGGGCGCCGCCGGTCAGCTGAAGACTTGGGGTAGTAATCACAATGTCTCCTGCATTGCCGAGACTTCCGTTCTCGCCAAACGAATTGTTGAAAATGCCACCCGGGCGACCACTTGCATCGCTGTCCAGAAATCCAAGATGATCTGTAGCAGTAATGATGATGGGCCCTGCATTACCATCCCCCATCGTACTCGAAGCAATATTGCTTCCTTTCCTGAACTCGATGGAATTGCCGGTAACCCGGACTTCCCCGCCTGGTGTGAGATTGGTTATCGCTTGGATTTGGGTTTCAGTAGCGACCAATTGATCCGCCGTGATCGTGATGGCCCCACTTCGCTCGGTGCCTGTAGTGCTTAAACCGGTCGCGTCAAAGTTAAGGTCACCCGCTGTAATGGTGATATCGCCGGACTTTCCGGTTGGGTGCACGAAATCGAATGAGTCCGTGACGATCTGAGAGAGTGACATCTGGAGGCGATCAGCAGTGATGGTTACGTTTCCAGCGGTTCCTGCGCCTCCTTCATCCATAAAAAAAGCTACGAGATTTCCGGTCGAGATCGACGTGTTTTGAAAGTCAATCGTTCCCGCCGTGATTGATACATCACCACCACGGCCTGGAGCAGGACCACTCGTTCCACTATCAATGAACAATGTTGCTCCGGTAAGAGGATCGCCTGTCACAGTGAGGTTGCCAGTGTTAATGGTGACATTGCCAGCATTTCCTGATCCGGATGTATGTGTATCAATAGCTGAAAAGAAGAAAGGGTTCTCGCCGGTGGTGCAAGTCACATCCACGCTGCCGGAAGAGACCTTTATCTCGCCTGCGTTGCCAGTGCCGGTTGATTTGGCCGTCAGAGCAGGAACATCGACGGTTGAAATAGAAACATTCTCCGTCACGTGAATATCAATGGCGACCGCTGCTCCGTTTGCGTCGATCGAATCGGCAGTAATGGTGGCGTTATCTATCATGAAGCTGCCGCTTCGGATACGCACGGTGCCGGCTGCATTGCCAGACACGTCGAGCATTGCCCCTTCTGTCAGTGTGGTGTCGCCTCTCGTCATGCCCGCAGCAGGCAGAAAATCCGCAGCGGGCACTTCGCCCGGTGACACGACGCTGGCCAAGTTGATTTGACCACTCGGAGCAGTAACCTTCGCCGGTTGGACTCCGCCGCTATCGAGAGCACCGGACTGGACGGTGATATTCCCGCCGACCAGCGAGATACCGGTTCCCTCTGTCACCGTGAACTGGCTGCCCTGAACCGTAATAGCGCCGGAATTCGATCCCAAGAAACCGAATGCGGCGACCGGCGAAGCAGTCAGTAGAGCATCGGCTGCAGCGTTGGGAATCGCATTGAATCGTGCGTTGTCCGCGAGTTTGAGATAATCGGCGCTGGTGAAGCTCACCATCCCGCCGACGTTTACGGTTGCGTTCGGGCCAAACAAGAAACCGGCCGGATTCATGAGGAAGAGATTGGCGTTCCCGAAGCCAGTGGTTTGGATGGTACCGAAGATGTTAGAGATGTTTCCACCGGTGACGCGTCCAAGGATGTTCGCTGTGAGGAGTAAGGACCTGTTCACCGGGGTGTTGAGGAAGTTGGCGGTATCAGCGGTTCCCACGCTGAAGTTCCCGAAGCTGTGAAACAAGTTGACCCCGTTCTCCGGTCTGATACCACCGGTAATGTTGTACGAGGTTCCAGATTGCGAAACAGCAGTACCTAAATTCCCTGCACCTATTGTCGTAGGTGTAATGGATGTTGTGACTTGGGCATGTGCAGGGTTATGACTAGCGCCTGCTATGATAAGGAGGCAACCGCTGACCGTGACGAGTGTAGAGAACCCCTTCATAGCATTGGTCCATCAATGTAGGAGCGGAGGCGTAAAGCCGCCGCTCGAGAAGATCGCCTTTGCAGTCATTCCACAGCCGTCACAGACACGAGCACAACTGATTCAGTAAGCTGCTCTGGGCATACATAATCTGCTCATCATCCGCTGCCACATGTTCTATTGACACTTGCAATTTTGAGTGGCACCAGAGCCAACAGTTGTGCATTTGCACGATGGGCAAGAATTGCAACCAAGCCTGCCTTCGTAGGTAGTGGTACACTTGTACCCGCCCGCTCCATTCGCGACTTTTTGGCACGGCCAATGCTTTTTTCCCGTTTCATCAATTATCGGTTTCCCTTCTTTATCAACCTCCTCAGCCTCACAATCCGTCTCTTTCTTGTTCGATTTCACCAGAGTGATTGGAGTGTTGGACTCCTGTTCGTTATCCGCTGATGGACTAGCCGTCATCTGCGTAATACCTACCTGCGCTTCCGGTGCAGTGAAAATTGGAACACCGGGCAGGGAGGCTTCGGGAGATATTGATCTAGAATGGGTACATCCTGACATTAGCATTACAGGTAGAAAGATCAACAGGACGTACATCCAGTGGTTAGCTGCTTGTCGTGCAAACATTTTCAACCTCCTTCTAGTTGTTATTGAGGGTTAACTCTTCTCTCCATGCCGCTTCCATCAACCACTAAGGTATTGATTTTTAAATCACCGAACCACTATACCGCGGGGGGGCGCGGGAGGACTTTGAGCATTTACACCGTCTAGTGCCAGGTAACAATTCAGCCGTTTCCCGCTAGCCACTTTTTGGACCAATCCATTGCTCGCATCACCGGTCTCCATGAGAATTGACCTTAGTTCAGTGGGTGAGAAACGAGCAGCAGGATTTATTGACATTACCCTAGCCTGTAAGAGCGCCGCGCAGCCTGAGACGAATGGAGCAGCACCCGACGTGCTGCTGGCAACACTCACGAAGTCATATATGCTTCCGTCGTTTCCCGTTTGTGATCTAGGCCGCATACTCCATATGTCCTCTCCCGGAGCAGCCAAATGGACGACTGTGGCGCCGAAATTGGAGGCTTCAGGAGCGTTAGTAGGTTGACAGGGGTTCGAACCAGTTCGCTTTGTAGTTACCCACAGACTGTCGCCAGGATTCGTTGCTGCCACCACAACAAGATTGTCAAGATGGAACATCTGTGGCCACATCTGTGGCGTTAAACAAGAATCAAAATCTCTGTCATCATTTCCCGCGGAGGCCACGTAAAGCGTTGTGTTTGTACCAGCCTCGATTGCATTCTTCAAATCCACAACAGAGCTGTCTGTCTCAGGTAAGCCGTAGAAGCCCCAACTGCCATTAATGACTGCAGCCCCATGGCTGACCGCATAGGTAATCCCAGCAATTGCATCTGTAATATTCGGTCCTTCTCCACAATCGGTTTTGATGGCCATTAGTTGAGCAGTTTTGTTCACTCCCACGAAGGATTTCATATCATTCAGGTTGACCCAATTGTCTCCTCTGGCAGCAATGATCCCAGCTACATAGGTGCCGTGACCATCCCTGTCCATTGCGCTGAGGTCCGAAGTGCAGTATGACTTCCCACTAAGGTAATTATTGAGTATATCTGGGTGGTTATAATCGACTCCTGTATCTACGATCGCAATGGCCAGTCCACCCCCTTGGCTGAAGCTTAGGTTCCAGGCCTGCGCCATCCCAATCTTCTCAAGTCCCCATAGGTAGGATAGGCCAAGATATGGCGCTAGCCAGGGGGATTCAAAATGGTTCTTCCATAGATAGTCTGCAGGAGGAGAATTAGAGTTTGTGTGATTGTGAAGCGTGATCTTATAATTAGGTCTGCTGTATTCGACTTTGTCTTCATGTGACAAGGCATCTTTCACGGTCTCAAATGATAGCCCTGCTGGTAGCTTGATGCGAACCCAGCCGAGTTCTGGATATATGGCGATTGTTTCTGCACGAAACCTTTTCCTTAAAGCCTTTGCTGCATCCTTGAAAGCTTTGTCCCGTCGCTCAACGCTCCTTATTGAAGGAAGGAATCGTTCTTTGTACTTAACGATGACCTCGCCTGGGATGACTATAGATTCTTTTGGAGCTGGTTGTCTTGGGAGCCTTTTCAATTTCGGTGGACCAACCGGTTGGGGAATCGAGGATGGAGGCTCATGTAACAAAGAGAAGATCAAGGTCAAACTCACGGCTATACCTCGGACCAGGATACGGCTGCTAAACATGATTTAACCTAATGAGAATCACAACTCGCTTTCGTTGTTTGAGACAATCCCTAAGGGCCTAAAGTAATTTTCAAGCTGGGTCCGGCAAGGACTTATTCTTCTTTACCGCCAATTGGCAATAACCCTTTCGGGTTGGTTAGGTGCCAGAATATCGTCCTATTCGTCGTGTCCACGACCTAGTAGGCAGCGAAGAAATAAAAATGTTGTCAGGAACCTTGTTTCGGTTGTGCTGATGCCTGTGGAGAGAGCGATGAGATCGTGAGTCGGAGAAGGTGCCAGGAACCTGTCCAGAATTGATGCCGTTGCCCGTGCAGGAACCGATACGCTGGTGATCGGGAGGTGAAGACCGTAGCTCTAGGAAGCCTGAAGTGGCATTCATGGCCGGCTCCGTTGAAGATCCGGGGGAGAGAAACCAGCCACACTGCATACACGGCAACTGGTAGCCCGTATTAAACCTGTACGGCATTTTTAGCAATAGCTATTTTGGCTAGACGGACCATGAGCCTGTTCGATTACCGTTTGCCGCAGTAGAACGATCAATGTCGGTCGGACTGGCTCTTAACACCATATCTTGTGGCATGATCTTTACCTCGCTACGACAGGCGCGGTCCGAAGGCTGAAGGTCGGGGTTCGAAGTTCCGAACACTTCAGCCTTCCGCCTTTAACTCAGAACTCAGAACTCAGAACTCAGAACTCAAAACTTCTTCGCCCGTCCCGCCCTTTGCGTTCGCCGTTAACTCAGAACCCAGAACTCAAAACTCAGAACTCGGCGAAGCCGTTGACTCAGAACTTCCCTGCCCGTCTCGCCCGGCTAAAGGAGGGAGCCGCAGCTCCGGGGATAGCGGAGCCGGGGCTCCCGTGGCGGTGACGCTCAGTCAACCAGGAGATGGGCAACCAGGAGGAGGGTCTGGTTGGATATGCTCCGGAATCACGTCGCCATTGGGTGCTCAGGCGTGAATCCTCGCCAGTGAGTGCTCACACGTGAGCCCAATGAACTGATGGTCGACTGCTCGTCCGCCCTAGCAGGATGCTGAAAAAGTCGCTCTTCTCACCCACCCGCCCCGGTGCGCCAAGACGCACCTTTCACCGAGTCTTCGTTCTCGCTTCGCTCAGAAGCTCAACGTACTGAAACGTACGCCTTCGCCTCTTCGCTCGATGCGGCCTTGCCGGACGGCCTTTTTGAGCATCCTGCTGACTATTAAGGCATAACGCAATCGATGTGCCAGCAGGTTCTCTAGTCGGCTTCGAGGAACTCTTCGTGATTGCCTCAAAAATGTCAGGCTTTCACGATGTCGAAGGGAAATACGAAGGCAGGGGTTGACCAGCACTCTCTCAGCTGAATCCATTTTGATTACAGGGGAATCCAATTGGATTCAGAGGCGCTTGCGGCGTGAAGCGTATCTCGTGAAGCATGAAGCTCGCGGAAGGCGGGACTGGCGAGAAAGGCGGGATCCGAAGTTGGAAGGTCGGGGTTCGAAGTTCCGAACACTTCAGCCTTCAGACCACCGCACTCGGCTTGAGGGAGGGTCTCATTAACCTCGAACTGTCTGATCAAAACTCTGGAGCCGCTCGTCCCGCCCGATTCCTCACCGTAGCGCCATATGGCTTTTCTTCATTTCTGGGCCTGGCCGATCCTCGGCGGGTGCCCCGCGCTTCCGGTGAAGTCTTCTCCCGTCAGCCGCCCCCCCCACCTGCGACAACGGGAAATTCAGAATGAGCTAGCCCTGTTTGCGTGGACACTTTCAAAAGGGGACAATAACCCGTGGAGGTGTCTCATGGCGGAACGACAACGGTTCAAAGGAGAAGAAACGGAAAAGAAAAGGGGACAGGCTGAGCTACCCCCGATTCCGTAGACACCCCCGAAGGGGGACAGGGTTTTGGGTTTCAAACTGCTCGGGACTGACA
>JBKJZK010000479.1:0-2040 GCA_046715215.1 Nitrospiraceae bacterium | reverse complement strand
CGATCACACCAATCGGCAGCCCCTCTTCCTTATTTCGCTCGGCGGGCACGTAGCCCCGCCCATGCTTCACCGTCATTTCCATATCGAACGAGGCATCCTTGTCCAACGTCGCAATATGGAGATTCGGGGTCAGGATGGTCACGTCTGCATCATGAATGATGTCAGACCCCTTCGCTTCACCAGGTCCCTTTTTCTTGAGACGGAGTGTCTTCGGTTTATCGGTATGTACGGCAAGTCGCAGTCCTTTGACGTTCAATATAATGGAGGTTACATCCTCCGTGATACCAGGAATCGTGGAGAACTCGTGCAGGACCCCTTCGATCTTCACCGTGGTCACTGCCGCACCTGTTAGCGACGACAACAGCACACGCCGTAACGCGTTGCCGACCGTCGTGCCAAACCCACGTTCATAGGCCTCTGTCGTAAATCTGCCGAACGTTTGAGAATGCGTATCTTTGTCGACTTCCACCCGCATTGGGATCTGAAAGTCTTTCATCGCTTTAATCATGACTCCCCCTTCATCTCATCGAGTAGCCAGCTACTGAACGGTACCAGTTCGCCGCAGAGACCGATCCTCCCCGATTCCGCATCTACCTGGAATACAACTCCACCACCATCTGCTCATTCACCGGCAGCGGAATCTGGTCTTTCGACGGCAACGCTCGTACCATGCCCTTAAAGGCCGTCTTGTCCAGCTCCAACCACTCTGGAATGCCTCGCCCATCAACAGACTCTAAGGCAGCCTGGATCGAGATCAATGTGCGACTTCGCTCCCGAACGCTGATAATATCGCCCGCCTTGACCTGCGCACCAGGCACATTGATTTTTCGACCATTCATGGTCAGATGCCCGTGGCTTACCAGCTGCCTGGCTTCTTTTCGCGAGGCGCCGAACCCTAATCGGTAGGCCACATTGTCCAACCGGCATTCCAACAACCGCAAAAGCACCTCGCCCGTAATACCAGACTGGCGTTCCGCACGCTCAAACACGCCACGGAACTGGCACTCCATCAAACCGTAAATTCTGCGCAGCTTCTGTTTTTCTCTGAGCTGGGTGCTGTACTCTGAATTCCTCGGACGCTTTTGCCCATGCTGTCCAGGAGGATAGCTCCGTCGCTCGATGGCGCACTTCTCTGTCATACAACGCGAGCCTTTCAGAAACAACTTCTCACCCTCTCGCCGACACAACCGACAGACAGGACCGCGATACTTTGCCACTGCTCTACCTCCGGTTACCGGACATCACCCCGTGGGTGCGCCCAACAATTCTCGTGTCTTCAACTCTCCCGACATACGCCACTAGCAAGATGCTGAAAAAGCCCGCCAGCGTTCTGAAGGGTTACGGCTCAGGTCAAGGCCGAGAAAAAAAGAATCTGATCTTCGCTCAACCTTGACCTCGACCTGTCTCGCTCGGCCATCCTGCGCGCGGTTCTCCTGTTATCCTAGACGTGCGGACCATTGAATTTCCACCGTGCCACAATAGTTTTCCCGCAGCCTGCTAGACGCGACGCCGCTTAGGTGGGCGGCATCCGTTGTGCGGAATCGGGGTCACATCACGAATCATATGGATCCGCAATCCAGCGGCCTGAAGAGATCGAATCGCCGATTCACGACCGGACCCAGGCCCATTCACATAGACATCCACTTGACGCATTCCGCTCTCCATTGCCTTGCGCGCAGCAGCCTCGCCGGCCCGCTGAGCCGCAAAGGGCGTGCTCTTGCGAGAGCCCTTGAACCCCTGGTTGCCTGAGCTTGCCCACACGATCGTGTTGCCGCTCAGGTCGGTGATGGTCACGATCGTGTTATTGAAGGAGGCCTGGACATGGGCCACCCCGCTCTGCACGATTCGACGCTCTTTCTTCTTCCCTTTTTTGATGCTCATACAGACTCCCTACTCAAGTAACGGCCACCCACTACGCCGAACGCGCAGGCGGTTTCGGTTTGCTTCCCACACCGGAGCGACGGCCTTTTCTCGTCCGAGCATTCGTCTTGGTCCGCTGGCCGCGAACCGGCAACCCTTTCCGATGGCGCAGCCCACGGT
>JBKJZK010000478.1:0-16054 GCA_046715215.1 Nitrospiraceae bacterium | reverse complement strand
TCTTCGAACTACCAGAGTGCCGGCCCCAGGGTCTTCAGCTGTGGCCGAGCGAGCAGCCACTCTTGGGCGTCAAGTTGTGGATCGTTTCGAAGGAGTTGGGGTATTTTGTCTCGAATTGTTTCAGCTGTCCGGCGGGGAACTTCTCATCAACGAGATTGCCCCGCGGCCCCATAACTCAGGCCATTACACGCTCGATGCCTGCAGCGTGTCCCAGTTTGAGCAACAGGTTCGTGCCACCAGCGGGATGCCGCTTGGTGAAGTACGTCTGCTGAGCCCAGCCGTCATGGTGAATCTCATTGGGGTCGATGCAGCAATCTTTATGGAAAAGGGCGCAGGCTGTCGAGCCCTGCTGGATATTCCCGGTGCGGTACTCCATCTCTACGGCAAGCGTGCGATTCGTCCCCGTCGCAAGATGGGACATGTCACGTTCCTCGGAGAGACGCTCAGCCTCGCTCTCGATCATGCGAAGCAATTTCGTGACGGTCTGGCGAACGCTCCCACCCTGTCTGCCTAGCCATCCCATCGGTCTCTGCGGCTTGGTGCCAAGAAGGGCACGTCCGGGCGTTTGAACAGACCAATCAGCGCCATCCCAGCGAGAAACCCGCCGATATGGGCGAAGAAGGCGACGCCTCCGCCCGTACCGCCGATGCTCATCCCCCCGCTCAAGAGCTGCATCACGAACCACATGCCGAGGACGAAACCCGCTGCCACCCTCGTTGTGCCCAGGCCGGGCATTATCACCAGTACACGGGCTCGTGGAAACAATAGCACATAGGCGCCTAAGACACCGGAAATGGCGCCGCTTGCTCCGACCATGGGAACAGGCGAGGACGGATCGGTCAGGGCGTGGCTCAAGGCGGCCAGAATTCCGCATGTGAGATAGAACACGACGTACTTCGAATGCCCCATGACGTCCTCGATATTGTTCCCGAAGACCCAGAGGTACAGCATATTCCCGATGAGGTGCATCCAGCCGCCGTGGAGGAACATGCTCGTGATCAATGTGGCGTAGACGGGAATGGCCACGCCCATCTCAGGGAGGTCGGCCTCCCCGAACACGAGGGCCGGGATTGCCCCGTACTGAAAGACGAACGTTTCTCCTGAGCCGGCGGAAAGACTTGCCTGGTAGAAAAAGACGAGGACGCAGGTTGCGATACAAGCGATCGTGACGACCGGGCTCTGCTCGGTTGGGTTGTCGTCATTCAGAGGGATCATGTGCCCTCATGAGCAGAATGCTGAAAAAGTCCGCCAGCTTGCGAAGATCGTTACGCGTGAGACGTGAAAGGTGAAACGTATGACGAAGCTCACCGAGTCTCGTCCGAGCCATAAGCAATATGTCAGTAGCCATCAGCGCCGTCTTCCCACGAGATGCGCTTCACGTTTTACGTTTAACGGGTATCGAGGAGTTCCACCGTGCCAACATAGTTGTTCCGCAGTCTGTTAGGAAGGAGGAGCACGGCGACGGTCGATGACCGATCGAGGAAGTGCCGGGTTATCAGGCAAGGAGCCATCAGGTCCGAGGGAGACTGAAAACCCTGCGGCGTGCATATGGCCTCCACCGCCGAACGATGCGGCGATGGCCCCCACGTCGACCCCGTCCTCTCGCGAGCGCATGCTGTAATAGCGACGCCCATCGCGATCGTGCCACATGACGCAAAACGGATGCTCCACGGAGAGGCGTTCGCCGATCTGACTAGTCAAGACCGCGCTCTGGACCGAAGGAACGACGGCTCCGTGAAAGTCGACCAACATCGCCTGCGCCGCCAGTTTGCTCACGAGCTCGTTTTCATAACGCAGGATGGCCCGGCCTTCCTGCTCCAACTCCTTCTGCTTGAAGTGACACCAGAGGTGATAATCGAATGGATAGGAGGCAACGGCTGCATTAATTTCCCGACTGGATGGGAGTGCCCAAGTCCAGAGGTCTTTGTCTTGAATATAGTCGAGGAGCCACGGCGTCGGCTGATCGTGTGCCCATTCCCAGGCCAAAACCGCTCCTGACTTCTTCATGTCGAAGTAGGCGTAGGGAAGGCCGGCGAGGGCTTTCTCTGCTGTGATGTGATGATCGAGCACGAGGAGCGCCTGCGTCTGAGCAGCCATGCTTTCCAGCGTCTCGCGGGCATAGCTGAAATCCACGATGACAACTCGTTGGTTCTGTAGCCCTGCGGGAGGAGGGTTCCCGTGTTTGACGGGAATGAACCGAGCCGCTGGAAATTGATTCCAGATCGCCCAAGCGGCGCCGAACCCATCGGCACATTCGGCGTGATAGAGCACGACGGTGGGGGGCTCAGAGAATGGGTGCTGTGTGCGGGAACCAGCCATCGTCGCGGAGCATACCATGATGCTGCTCCGAGACTAAAGCGTCTTTGTGAGGAGAGATCAGAGTGTGTTGAGATGGTCGATCAGCTGACGCAATCGGCTCGCGCTCCGGCGGTTGGAGGTAAAGGCCAGCCGAGGCAAGTCCCTCAGATCCGGCTCGTCGAGTTCCTCGGGGAGAGGCCCGCGCAATTCGAAGGTGCCCTCGGCTAACAGATCGCCAAACATTTCATGAAGGCCGGCCACCTGTTGGGGGGAAATGCTTGTTTTCAGCCGCATGGTCAAGAGCCGGCCCACATATCGGATGGAATGGAACCGGCGGTAAAAACTCCTAATCTCATCGATCGCGTCGTCTACGGACGTGGTGATTTTGAACAGGCTGAGATCTTCAGGGTTGATCAGTTGACGGGCCAAAAGTTGGCGTGTGACGAAGGCGTACCAGTCGTCCCAATAGTCGCAACCGGGGGCCTGGAGACACACGATCGGCTGGGGATCGCTCTTGCCGGTTTGGGCGAGGGTCAAGATTTCAAAGCCTTCATCATGTGTCCCGAAGCCGCCCGGAAACAAAGCAATGGCGTTGGCCTCTTTCTGAAAGATGAGTTTGCGGGTAAAGAAGTATTTGAACGTGATGAGCTTGGGGTCATCGGCGATCGTGGCATTCGGGCCTTGCTCGAAGGGCAGCATAATATTGACCCCGAAGCTGTTTTCGCGTCCGGCGCCCTCCTGGCATGCGCGCATGATCCCATCGGCTCCACCGGTAATGACCATGAACCCTTCCTCGACGATCCGACGGGAAAACTGGAAGGCCAGCTGGTAGTTCGGATCATCCGAGGCGGTACGGGCCGAGCCGAAGATGCTGATCTTTCGTCGATCGTGATAGTCACGAAAGACGCGGAAGGCATGACGCAGTTCTTTTACGGCGCGATTGACGATCTTGAGGTCCAGGATGTCCAGATGAGAATCGTGGAGCCGAAGCGTCCCGGCCAGGAGTTCCTTCATGATCCCGGCTTGCAGGTCGTCTTCCGGACTGTCAAGCAGGAGGCGAATTTGGTTGAGCAACTCCTCGTTTGAGGGGAGGGGCCGAGAGCGGGTCTGGGAAGTCTTCATCGGGTTATCCGTGGGGTTATAGTTTATCCTAGGAGCCTGTCCAACATTGACTGTACTACTGCGGCGAATGATCCGCGACCATCTGCGTCGTTTCTCGGCCTAATAAAATCCTCAACGTATTCCAGCGAATACGGCTCCAGTTTTTCCAGGCCTGTGGCCTCGTATCTGGCCGCACATCCTTCATCTCATGAACAGCAATGTCGGACAGGTCCTGGGAGAGAAGAAATTCTATCAGCTGATCGTCTGTTGGTCAAAAGAATGGAGAATATGTGCGAGGTTAGGAATGATCGGGCGAGGGAGGCATTGTTTGAAGTGTCCAGGCCCTGATACGCGCGAGATCGGCCGATGAGAGGTCAGTGAACTGAATATCGACATCCCAGGTGCGAGCTCCACTTGATGGCTCACCGGGCGCTGTCCCCGGAACTCCGATGGTCAGGACTGTTCCACGAATGGTTAAGGGAGTGTTTTGGCCAGGAATGGAAAACGCCAGTACGACGTTCGTTCCTGTCAGGATCTTCGCGGTTGATTCGACCAACGCTCCGAGATGGCTCAGTTGGGTAATCATGGCGTTATAGTTGAGCCCCTGCGTCGAGGCTCGTCCGACCACACTCACGACGACGGGGATCTTCGTGCCACATCGGGGTGGCGTGAGCAGCAGATCTTGTGCACTGAGCACCCCAACCGGCTGGTTTTGTTTGGTGACAATCAAGAGAGAGGCGCCTGTCGCGATCATGAGTGTCGAGGCCTCTGCCAAGGCCTCATCGTACTCGATAAACTGCACCGGGCGTGTCATGATCGTCCGGACTTCGATGTCGCGAGGTTCGAGCCCCTGAGCGACGACTTTCTTCACAATGTCGGTCGGCGTCATGAGGCCGAACCGCGTGTCGGTATCCTTGATGAGCAGGCAGGGCGCCTGTTCTCGTTCGAGCAGCAGTGCCGCCTCGCTGACAGATACGTCTCCCGGAACTTGCACGACTCCTGGTGTCATCATATGGGCAACCATAGTGGGTATGAGATGTGTTGTCTTGAAGGGCTTGTCATCGTCGTTCGGCATGGGCTCGAGACTTCCCCCGATTCGCGCCTGTACGATTCGTGAGGGGGCCGTCTCCCGCGACGTAAGCCAAGTATAGCAGACGGGGCTCCCTGGTCCGTGACAGGGGCTTTCCTTGTCAAACAATGGGTTCGGCGAATAGACTAGGCCACTTGTTAGAGCAGCACAAGGGGTGATCGATGGTTGGTTCCGATTTTGTTCACCAGGACTTTCAGCGTCGCCTCAGGGAAATTCCTCCACTGGGGATGGGACTGTCAGTCGACGTCTATACTCCCGATCTGTTCGAGCTGGTGAACGAGTTCAGGGAGCGAGGACTCCAGCCGGGCTATCTCGAAGTCTTTAAGGCGACGACGACCGCACTGGCAACGGTTCGGCAGGCTGTGCCGGATATGCCGCTGGCGTATCACGGGGAAGGCCTGTGGATCACTCAGCCGGACGTTCAAGCGTCTCCGTTCTTTCAGCAGGATGTCGGCGAGATGGTCACGCAACTCAATAGCATACAGAGTCTCTGGCTGAATCATGAATGTGCGATGAAACAGATGGCGGGCTACTCGTTTGGCACGTATGTCCCTCCATTATATACGCGGCTGAGCGCCGAGGTGGTGGCGGCAAATATCGCGACGGTTCAGCAGGCGATGGATCGGCAGGGGCGTCGAGCGGACGGGACCGCACCGCTCTTTCTCTTGGAGATGCCTCCGCTCACATATTTTTCCGCCGGCACGATACCAATCCCCCATTTTTTTCGGCTCGTCACAGGGTTAGTGCCCTGCGGTCTCGTGCTGGACATCGGACACCTCTGGACGGTCTATCGCTATACCGGCGCCTGCCGACGGACATCTCTTGAACGATTCGTCCGGGAATTCCTCGACGAATTTCCTCTGGAGCGGGTCGTAGAAATCCACGTGGCGGGGTTGGCCTGCCATGAGTCGGTTGGTGAGCCAAAGGTAAGGGAGGAGCTTCCTGAATGGATCGACGCCCATGCCGCGCCGATTCCGTCGATCCTCTTCACCATGCTCGAACAGGTTCTGGCCCATTCGAACCTCGTCAGCCTCCGGGCGGTGGCGCTAGAAGTGGACACCAAACCGATCGAGATGATTACGGAGGAGTATGCAGAGGCCGTTCGGCGTTTCTCCCTCCTCGTTCAACAGACGATGGCCAGAGGAGCGGCTGTAGAACAATCGATGGGACTGAGGCCTCGTCCAGCCTCAGTCCAGGAGCCCGTGTGCCAGTCTGATCGACAGCGGTTGCGCAACGACTATGCGCGCTATGCGCAAATCATCTCGGGGCAAGCCCCCATGACAGGCTCGGAGTGGCAGGAAACGGCCGCGGAGGCGACCGGTTTAACACGGTACCACACGTCTTATGTGCCGTATGAGATTCTCCATTGGGGAGGAGACCTCGCAGAGATGTTTCCGCAAACCTGTCGGACGTTAGCGGAGCGGGGTGTCTGCCTAAAAGAGTTCGTAGCCTTCTGGTTTCGGTCGCCACGACCGCTCACGCAGTCGTATGATTTCTTCCTCCTCAAGATCGAACGGTTTCTCGAATTCGTGACGGAGCGCGCGCCGGATGCGCGTGTCTGCGTACAACAGGAGTGCGACAGCTTGCGCCTGGCCTATGCCCAGGCGAATGAAGTGGGGGAACCGGTGATGGAGATGGAGCCATCCCAATGAGTTTCTGGCAGTCACTCACCAGACCGGTCATCGGGATGGCGCCGATGGATGGGGTCACCGATGCGACATTTCGCCATACCGTGGCGATGCACGGGAAGCCGGACGTCTCCTTCACGGAGTTCACGCATGTGCATGACGTCTGCCGGGGACCGGAGTTCTTGTTGGACTCCCTCATCTATCATGAGGCTGAACGACCGATTGTCGCGCAGCTCTATGGGAAAGAGCCTGACCTCTTCTATCAGGCCGTCCATGCAGTGTGTGAGTTGGGGTTTGACGGATTGGATATCAACATGGGCTGTCCCTCGCGGAGTGTGGCCTCATCCGGATCGGGCGCGGGGCTGATTCGAACGCCGGATGTGGCCCATGCGATTATGCAGGCCGCTCGACAGGGGATCGCCGATTGGGCGTCCGGGCAGACCCTTGAAGGCGCGGGGCTCAAGCCGGGCAGAGTGGCGGCGATCTGGCGGATGAACGAGCAGCGGCAGGATGCCCGTCCACCCGTCCGCCGGACGATCCCTCTGTCTGTCAAGACACGCCTCGGTTACGACGTGGTGGTCGTTGATCGTTGGATCGAACATCTCCTTATGGAACAGCCGGCAGTGATTTCCCTGCATGGCCGCACCTTGCAACAAATGTATCGAGGGGAAGCGGATTGGCACGCCATTGCCCGGGCGGCGGAGATTGTGCGGGGGAGTGGGACTTTGCTGTTCGGCAATGGGGACGTGCATAGTTATCACGACGTCGTCCGTCGCGTGCGGGACACCGGAGTCGATGGCGTGTTGGTCGGACGAGCCGCGCTCGGAGCCCCCTGGTTCTTTCGGCAGAAAGAGGCGGCGCGACTCGTTCTGCAACAACATCGGCCTGATGAGGGGCTCGAACCGTGGGCGCCGCCACTCGACGTTCGCTTCGAGATGCTGCTCGATCATGCCCGACGGTTCGAAGCGGCCTGTGGGCAGGGTCAGTTTCGGCGGATGCGCAAACATCTGGGCTGGTACTGTAAAGGGTTTCCTCATGCCGCCTCGCTTCGAGCCGATATGTTCCGAGTTTCTTCGGTCGCCGACCTGGAGCAGGCGCTCGCTGCCTTTCACGCGCACTGTGCGAGTCCCACCGAGGCCTCTGACCAGATGCTGCTTGTACCCCTTGCCGCTACTGAACCCTTTCCGGCGTTGTAGCAGGATGCTGAAAAAGTTGCTCTTCTTACCCGCCCAACCCTGGTGCGCCGAGACGCACCTTTCACCAAGCTTCGTTCTCGCTTCGCTCAGAGGCTCAACGTACCGAATTAGACTCTCGGAGGTCGGAAGCACTCGAGGGTGCTTATCCGTTCGCCAAGATCCATTGCGAGGGCGAACGGCCCACACGAAGTGCGGTTTGTACCTCCTCGCCTCTTCGCTCGCTGCAGCCTTGCTCGGGAGAAGGCGCGTCTCGGCGCGCCAGGGTTGGGCGGGTGAGAAGTCTGGCCTTTTTGAGCATCCTGCATGGTGTTCTCCTGTTGTCTCAGACGTGCGGACCAGTGAAGTTCCGGCGTACCCAAATAGTTTTTCCACAGTCTGCTAGATGCCACTCATTCTGGCTTCAACCTCTCCACGCCGTCGCGAGTTGCTTGCTCTGCTGGGGATCCCATTCGACGTCAAAAGCCCATCCTTCGAGGAACGGCTGGTAGCGGACCGGCCGGCGATCGAGCAAGTGCAGTCCTTCGCCCAGGGCAAGGCCCGGTCGGTCGCGAGTCAAGAGCGGGAGGCAACCGTGCTGGGGAGCGATACGGTGATTGAGTTGGATCATGCCGTGCTCGGGAAACCGGCTGATCTAGCGGAGGCCCGTGCGATGCTCCGGCGCCTGGCTGGCCGTGATCATCACGTACGCACGGCGGTCGCGCTCGTCTGCTCAGCCCGTGCGATAGACGTCATCGCCCTGTCTACGGCCGTCGTTCGGATGAAGCCGTTGGACGAACGACAGCATGAACGGTATCTCGCGACGGGAGAAAGTCTCGGGAAGGCCGGTGCGTATTCGATCCAAGGAGAGGGCGGCGACCTGGTCGATGCCATTGACGGAGATTTCCCGACTGTGGTCGGTTTTCCGCTCCGTCTGGTCTCTCAGCTGCTTACGCAAGCCGGTGTGAGAGTGCCGGTTGATCTTGACGAACTCTATGCCACCAAGCCCTATGCCAACTGGGCACGCTTCCCAGGCTGATTGCAAAGGGGTAGGGGCTTCCTTACAATGCCGCCCATCATTCGTTGTTTTGCCTAGCGGGCTGCGGAAAAACTATTCTGGCACGCGAGAACTTCGATGGGTTGTACGTATGACACAACAGGACAACTTTCCCCAGGATGCTCAAAAAGACGGTCCAGCAAGGCCGCAGCGAGTGAAGCCCCGAGGCGTACCCTCTGGGGCGCACGGTGCGACGAATAAGGAGCACCACGTCTGTGCGCGCCGCCGAGTTAGTGAGGCGGCCGGGTCCCCGTTGAGGGTCTGAACGATGCGAGAACGAAGCTGGCAGGACTTTTTCAGCATCCTGCTAGAGAAGGAGTGATGAGCATGCGATGCCTAGCATCAGTGGCGCGAGTTGGTGGCGTTGCCACCTGTGCGTTCGCGGGCCTATTGATGGTCGTCGGTCTCCAGCCGGTCCTGGCAATCGAGGTGAAGCTCTCAGCGGAAGAGGCGCAGAAGGCCTTGCAAGCTGGGCGGGCGCCGATGGAGAAGGCCAACACCCCGGAGGACGTCAAGAAGGTCCTCCAGCAAGCCTCCCAGGTCTCGCGTGTGGGCGCCGATCCAGAGACAGAGCCCTGCGGAGCCAGTGCCGTCCTCCGGACCAAGCGCTATCGACTTGAAGCCTTTGGCAGACAGGAAGCGGCAGAGTCCAAGAAGCGAAAGACGGATGTGCGCATGCCAGAGGAATTCATCAAGAAAGTCGTGGACATGCCCAATATGGAGGTTGAAGTTCAGCTGTGCGGCGATGACGAATACTTTGCAGAGGGTGCCTTGATCGAGTTGCAACAGGGCTCCAAGAAGATCAAGCCCATCGACATCGGAAAAGCCGAACGTGGCCGAAAGAATGAGGGGAGCGGGCCGACCTACCGGTCACGCTTTACCGCACTGTTTGCCTATGAAAAATTTGATCCCACTGCGGCGTCTGTGTTCGTCGTGAATCTTCAGGACGGACATGAGGCGAGAATCGTTGCCGATTTCTCCAAGGTGAAGTAGATACACTCCTTCGATCCTGTCCCGTGCCAATCTGCGGCAACGATTCTTGTATCTGGCGAGCGGTCGCCCATGGCTGTTCCCCGTCAGGTGTCTGGCCCTACCCTTGAACTTTCATCCTTGTGAGTTGGGTGAATCGCTATAACCGCGGGCACATTGAGGCGTTTGTCCTCAATGGTAGGGGTTTGTCTGTCGGACTTTGCGACAGGAGGACCCTCCTAGGGCAAAGGGCTGGCTTCTGACTTCGAGCGGGCTGCGGAAAAACGATGCCGGCTGACCGGAAGTCTAATGGTTCGAATGTCTTGGACAACAGGACACGACCATACAGGCTACTCAAAAAATCCGTCCTTGTCGTTTGTGGTGTGTCTGGTTCATCTGGTATCTCTGGTCTATCTGGTTATAAACCAGAGATACCAGATGGAGGGGTCATCATGAAAGGGTCGGAGCTACTGCTGCGTTGTCTGGAAAATGAGGGAGTGCAGTGGATCTTCGGCGTGCCCGGAGAGGAGACACTGGACGTCTTGGACTCGCTCGTGGATTCGCAGATCCGCTTCATCGCCGCCCGGCACGAACAAGGCGCGGCCTTCATGGCCGATGTCCATGGGCGGCTGACAGGAAAGGCTGGGGTTTGTCTTTCCACCTTGGGGCCCGGTGCAACCAATTTGCTCACCGGCGTGGCAGACGCGTATCTGGATCGCGTCCCGCTGGTCGCGATCACGGGACAAGCCTCGCTGGATCGGAAGCACAAAGAATCGCATCAGTTCATCGACATTTTGTCCATGTTCAAGCCGGTCACGAAATGGAACGCCGAGATCTTTCACCCTCGGACCATGGCCGAGACGGTGCGCAAAGCGTTCAAGGTCGCGGAGACTGAAAAGCCGGGCTCGACTCATCTGGAGCTGCCGGAGGATGTCGCGGCGGAATCGGTGAGCGATCGTGAGGTGGATGGGCCGTTGCGCGTGCAGGCGCCGTTCTCGCCGGAGCCGCTGGCGCGCCAAGTGAGTCGGGCGGTCGAGATCTTAGCTCAGGCACGTCGGCCGATCCTCTTGGCCGGCAACGGGGTGATCCGGGGACAGGCGCATGAGGCGGTCCGGCGGTTTGCCCGACAAACGAACGTGCCGGTGGTTCATACGTTCATGAGCAAGGGTGTCGTCCCAGATAACGATCCGTTGTCCCTCTATACGATTGGATTGCAGATGCGGGATTATCCGGCTGTGGTGGTCGAGCAGAGCGATGCCGTTGTGGCGGTGGGGTATGATTTTGTGGAGTACGCCCCCTGCTTGTGGAATCCGAACCGCGACAAGCCTATCGTGCATGTGGATGTGTCGCCGGCCGAAGTGGATGCGCACTATATTGTGGATGTCGGCGTATTGGGAGATATCGCTTTGTCCCTCGATCAGATCGGCGAGCATCTGGCTTCGTTCGATCTCGCCTGGGCCGAAGAGAGCCGCCGGCTGGTGCAGACCGCACACGAAAGGGAGTGGGCGCAGCCACCGGGATGGCCTCTGCGACCTCAGCATATCGTTCGTGATCTGCGACAGGCGCTGGCACCGGACGATCTGGTCATCTGCGACGTGGGGGCGCATAAGTTATGGATGGCCCGGATGTTTCCCTGCGAGGTGCCGAACACCTGCATCATTTCGAACGGATTTGCGGCGATGGGCATGGCGCTGCCTGGGGCGGTTGCGGCCAAGCTCCTGTCTCCCACGCGGCGTGTGGTGGCTGTGACCGGGGACGGCGGGTTTCTGATGAATGTTCAGGAACTGGAGACCGCTGTGCGGCTGCACCTTCCACTCGTCGTGCTGATCTGGCGGGACAACGGCTACGGGGTCATCCGGTGGAAACAGCAGATGAAGTTCGGAAGGACCTCCGGTGTTGAGTTCGGCAACCCCGATCTCGTCGCCCTGGCGCAGAGTTTTGGAGCGGTCGGCTACCGCGTCGAGGGACCGTCGGAATTGGGACCAGTGCTGAACGCCGCGCTCTCGTGCGGAAAGCCGGCCGTGATCGATTGCCCGGTGGATTACAGCGAGAATCTTCGTCTTTCGGAACAGCTCAAAGCGCTCGGACCCAAATGAGGAAGCGTATCCTGGGGATGAGCGAGACTTGTGAGAAAAGCGGGACGAGCGAGACGAGGGAGAGTTCGAGGTTCGAAGTTCGAGGTTTCCGGAGCTTCGAACCTTGATCGTCACACGCTGGCTCATGCCTGGCACCATGCTCCGGCCCATCCCGCCTTCCCCGTCTGTGGCGCTGGCGAGCTTTTTCAGCATTCTGCTAGGATAGCCGCTCGACAGATATGGGATATGGGTCGGTGCCCAGGTTCGGAGCCGAGAACACTGCGAGGAGATCTTCACGCGCTGTTCTCAATATGGGCGGCCGTCAGGTCGGAGAATCAGATAACCAAGGAGGATGCGATGAACCGTATACTTGTGGGAACTGCACTTGTGGTGTCAGCACTCGTACCGCTTGTCGGCTGCTCGTCCTATTACACAGGCAAGGTTGAAAAACCTGTGTACGCGAAGGCGATCATCGCCGGCCCCGGCATTACGGGAGAGGCGCATCTCTACGAGAAGTATGAAGGGCGCGTCACGATTAAGCTGAAGCTCAACGGCACGCCGGAAAGCAAGTTGAAGCCGGGACGCCATGCGATCCACATTCACGAGGCCGGCAACTGCGAGCCCTTCTCGGCGGCCAAGGGGCACTATGACGGGAATGTGGATGCGGGAATGAATCCGGAGGCGAACGTCACGCCCGGGTTAGGGAACCATCCCTACCATCTCGGCGATCTCCAGAACCTCTCCGTGAACGACGACCGGAAAGGGTCGCTTTATACGATCACGAGTCGGGTGACCCTGTCCGAGGGGCTCAACACTCTGTTCGATACGGATGGGAGCGCCTTCATCATCCATGAGTTTGACGATAAGTATCTGCCGGACCCGCCGACAAAGGATGCGCCGGGTGGGCCCCGCATCGCGTGCGGCGTGATTGTGAAAGAGTGAAAGCTCGGCCCGAATGACAGGAGCGTCTCCTTCGTCAACGGGAGCGGCCTGCAAGAGAGCCGTATGAGACAGGCGCGACTGTCGGATGGGCGAGACGCGAGGGTTGTGTTCACTTGGTCTGTTCGGTCTGTCTGGTTATCCACCGCTCTTCTTGAAAGACTGCCCCGCATGTTGGACAGGCAGTGGCTCCTTCAGCTTCCCTGCAGTTTATAGGTGTCGTGTTCCTTCTCTTAATAAGTTAGGACTCTGCGAGATCCCAACCCCGATGGAATCTTGGAATGTGTAGTCATGTTACGGCGCACCCGCCTTGGCTGACAAGACGCCTCATGAGGCTGGTGACGAGGACGTGCGTTCGAACATTGCCTCATCGGCCAGATTTAAGTATCCCACTACGTCGCGATCTTCAACTTGTGTGAAGTCCATGAAGAAATTCCCCACGGCCTCGAACGGATCCGGGGTCATGAGAACCACCAACTCGTCCACATGTGCTCGGACTTCACGGATCGTTGACGAGGGTCCAACCGGAATCACTCCCACCAGATGGTGAGGCTCCAAACTGCGAATGGCAAGTGCCGAGGCCAGGAATGTCGAACCTGTGGCGATGCCGTCGTCAACCAGGAGCACGGTGCGGCCCGTGAGTCGCGGGAGCGGCCGTCCCTGCCGGTATAGGTCCTTGCGCCTGGCGATTTCTTTCTCTTGGACGTGGATCAACCGGTCCAGCTCATGCCGTGATAAACCAAAGGAGCTGACCGCCTCCTGATTCAGATCGCGCGATCCCGTCTCGGCCACCGCTCCAATTGCATACTCGGGATTGCCAGGCGCACCGATCTTGCGCGTCATAAACACATCGAGCGGGATATGGAGGGCGATGCTGAGTTGATAGCCCACTGCCACTCCGCCTCGGGGAAGGGCCAGAATCAACGCCGTCGGATCGTTGCGGTATAGCCTCAGCTTATCGGCCAGTATCCGGCCTGCCTCTTCGCGATTGCGGAACATCATGCGCCTGCCTCCTTTGATCCAGGGACAGTAGCTGGGTGAACTGGCCTATTCTGACCGGAGGGCCTGGAAACGGCGATGGATCGGGTGGCTGAGGTGGATTAGGCGTGGGAGCTGGTTCAGGCAATGGAGGGCCAGGAAACGGCGGCGGATCGGGCGGCAACGGCGGGTCGAGCGTGGGAATTGGTCCAGGCAATGATGAGTAAGTGGAATCCATGGTCAGCTCGCCCTGCCTGCCAGCATCCGCTGGTGAATGAATTCCCTCGATTGGAACGAGGCATGTTTTTGGATTCATCGTAAGGCGACCTTTTGAGCACCCATGGTGCTGACCGTCGGCCTGAATGTGTCAATGCGCATCATGATGACTCCCAGATTAACGCGATTCCCCAACTTCTCAGTGGCTCAGTTTCCCTATTGTGGGTCAAGCCGTCCATTCATTACTGGGCACCTGGCTTCCCTTGAGGCCTCGTTCCATCGGGGGGATTGATGCCCTCGCGTGGGGAAGGCGCCACGTCAGGATTCGTTGACATGCTTGGATCGAGGTTAGGCGGTTTCACAGAGGCGCGGGGATCTCCGCGTCTCTCGGGCATATGTTGGATACCGGGATCCATACGGGACGGAGGAATTGCCGGAACACCAGACTCTGACGGCCTCTCGGGAGTGATGCCAGGAGCTGGCCCGCCACCGCTCTCAGGCAATTGGGCAGGCGGGAGTACATCGGCGGCGAACGCGAATGCCGGGAGGAGGGTCAGGATTGCGATGGTCACAAGTCGATGAGCTTTCACGGGACACCTCCTGGTAGTTTGTGAAGGGGGGACCCTACGTTACCTATGTTCCCGGTTGCCATACCGCATTCATGATTTGACCACGACATACGCACTCCTCGCCCGTGATCACTTTGTGTATCCTGTGAAGCTCGACCTACTAACGCTTCTCTCCGCACCCCTGATGGGCACAGGAACAGGGAGCGCCTGTTTTTGCCTCTCGGCAATTAGACGAACAAAATTCCTTCCCCGGTTCTGCAGGACACGTACATCGCGGGTTCGCACATGATTTTCCCGGCATGGTGTGCCTCCTTCCTCCGTTCACGGTCATTACACAGTGAAGCTCCTCGCGCTCCCGCGCGGGGGGCATTCTCATAGGAATGCGGACCTCTCCGTAGCCTCTAGCCCTCCTTCGCTATGCTTCTGGAGGGCTCTCTCTCCATTCATCCCCCCGCTCTCAGAGGGGGGCGTTCCGGCGAAGGAGAGTGAATAATTTTGGCAAGCCGCTTTCCATGAAACATGGATCACAAGTTATTGAGATAATGTCTCAATCGAGATGTCTATTCTGATCAATAGTGCTCACTATCACTGATAAACCGGGGCAAGATCGTATGAATGGGCTTGGTCAGAACATGATGCCGCCATGCCACGCACCACACACAGTGGGGGCTGCTCCGAATTCGTAAATCGTTGGTTGGAGATTCAACCTTCCCATCCTCGCTGATCCTCTGTGCTCGCGGAACGCGCGGCCGCGGGTGACCTGAATGCTCTCCCAGTGCGCGCGTCCCCTCGGAAGGTCAACGCTAAGGTCGAGGTTGAGGTCCTCCTTCCGTAGCTAAGTGCAGAGGGGAACTATCAAGCCTTGAGGAAGAATCATAGGTAGCTATGGCAGCCAGCGCGCACAGAATTGGTTGTCCGTCTCCCGGGTGACCCGCTCTCCTCAACCCCCTTCGTTGATCAGGGCTAGACGTAGGGTCGCGGGTCCTTTCTTGTGCTCCGGCATCCAGATCATGTAGGGACCTCCGGTGTCGAATTTCACCAGCACTTGTCCCTCCCGGCTCAGCCGATCGACTTCAAGAAAGACCTGGCTCCAGGACAGGTCGGAGAGACTGTTCGTCAACGTATCCAGATCGCACCCTTGCGTGCGTTGGACTGCTTCGAGAATGCGATCAGTGACGGGTGTATGCGAAGCCATAATCAGACCCTCCCCCTGATGTTTGGACGTTTGCTGCAATCTCCGGCATGACCTCCTTCCGTTGGCGACTCGGTTTCAGATCCGGGATAGACAATGCCGAACTCCTCGTTCGGCATAACCTGTTGCGAAAGCATGGCCAACTCCTCGGTTGCATCGTCCTCCAGACCATAGGCACGAAGTGATTGGGGGAGCGAGACGTTCGGTAGGGACAGCGGTACCAGCAGAAAGGACGGAGTCTCACCGGCCTGAATGGGATTCGGTGCAAGCACGAAGCAGACAGCTGGCGCAACGATCAGTGCCAAGAGGGGAAGGAGGACTCGGCGACTCACAGTCACCATAAGGACCTCGTCCCAGGATCCGCACACGGGCAATGATGTTCTATGACAAATAATTCGGCGTAGGAGTGAAGGAGTCTGCGACGAGATCCGGCGCGCAGGATGACGGACAGGAGCGTGCGGAAAAGGCCGCAGCCATCGTCACTGGAACGTCAGGAGACTATGCTACGCCGATCGAGATGCTCGGTCAACCGTCCCTCGATGGGCTGTCAAGCCCAAATAGAAATGTCCTCTTCCTCCCAAAGTAGACATGTCCGGTTTAGATTCTCGCCACCGTCGCCGGTGTTCGTCGCTCCGGCCGCAGACGTTGGCGCCACGGATGATCCGGCCTCGGCGTGACCGGGCGCCGGGGTGGGTGAACCGTCTTGGCCTCACCCGCCTTCACGGGCCGCGACGTGATCGCGTGAAAGCCGAGCGGCCGACCCTGGTGCG